>CAIVQI010000368.1 GCA_903908015.1 uncultured Bacteroidota bacterium | reverse complement strand
TGGACTCCACAGAAGGTTTGGTGCGGGGTATGTCCGTGATCGATACAGGTGAGGCCATACAAATGCCTTTGGGTAGTCAAGTCAAAGGTCGCCTATTTAATGTGGTCGGGGATGCCATCGACGGTCTCCGGCCTGTGAAGCGGGATCAAGGACTTCCGATCCACCGTCCGGCTCCTAGATTTGAGGATTTAAGTACCTCCGAGGAGGTGTTATATACCGGAATTAAGGTAATTGACCTGATAGAGCCCTATGTGAAGGGTGGTAAAATTGGTCTTTTTGGAGGTGCGGGTGTGGGCAAGACCGTTTTGATTATGGAGCTCATCAACAACATCGCCAAAGGATACGATGGTATGTCGGTATTCGCCGGGGTGGGCGAGCGGACCCGCGAAGGAAATGACCTCCTGCGCGAAATGATTGAATCAGGTGTTGTGCGCTACGGCGATGACTTCCGTCATGATATGGAAGAAGGAAAGTGGTCGCTCGATAAAGTCGACTACAACCAACTGGAGGAATCCCGAATCGCTCTAGTGTTCGGTCAAATGAATGAGCCGCCCGGAGCCCGTGCACGCGTGGCTTTGTCGGGTCTCACCCTGGCTGAGCATTTGCGTGACGGGGATGAGTCGGATGCCCAAGGCCGTGATATTCTGTTTTTTATCGACAATATCTTCCGTTTTACCCAGGCAGGGTCCGAAGTTTCAGCGCTGCTTGGTCGTATGCCTTCGGCAGTAGGCTACCAGCCAACACTGGCTACTGAAATGGGCCTGATGCAGGAACGCATTACCTCCACCAAAAGGGGTTCGATTACATCGGTGCAAGCGGTTTATGTGCCTGCGGATGACTTAACCGACCCAGCGCCTGCAACTACCTTTGCGCATTTGGACGCCACCACGGTTTTGAGCAGGAAAATCGCTGAGTTGGGGATCTATCCCGCCGTAGACCCCCTCGACTCCACTTCAAGAATTCTCACCCGTGATATTGTAGGCGATGCCCACTATTCATGTGCCATGCGTGTCAAGCAAATTCTGCAGCGATATAAAGAATTGCAGGATATTATTGCCATTTTGGGTATGGATGAATTGAGCGAAGAAGACAAGCGCGTAGTATACAGGGCGCGCAAAGTGCAGCGATTCTTGTCCCAACCCTTCCATGTAGCCGAGCAGTTTACCGGTTTGAAAGGTGTTCTGGTACCCATCGAAGAAACCATCCGTGGATTCAACATGATCATGGACGGTGAACTCGATGAATACCCAGAATCGGCCTTTAACCTGAAGGGTTCTATCGATGATGTGATAGAAGCAGGCAAAAAACTCTTGGCCGAACAGGCTTAAGGTTGAAGTGGTATGGCTATGACACTCGAAATTCTCACACCGGAAAAAATCCTGTTCGAGGGTGAAGTTACTTCTGTGAAAGTACCTGGAACTGAAGGAGGCTTTGAAGTCCTCAACAACCACGCACCTATCATCGCTACGCTGGTGCCTAAGGGTGAAGTTCGACTGACGCAGCCGGATAATAAGGAGCAGGTTTTTCATGTGAAAGGCGGCGTTGTGGAAGTGCTCCACAACCGTATTGTGATTCTCACAGAATCCTAAACGCCTTACACTATTTTTCGGGCATGACAGAGCGCAACCAGCCCCGGGTGATCCGGGCATGGTGTATGTATGATTGGGCCAATAGCGCTTATAATCTTTGCATCACATCAGCGATTTTTCCGGTCTACTACTACTCAGTAACCAAAGCAGCGGCAGTGAAACGAGGCAATATACTGAACAGCGTAAGCAGCCAAGATGCTCCAGTGCGCTGGGCAGGAATGGAGTTGCCGTCTTCAGTAGCATTTTCCTACGCACTTTCCGCAGCCTATCTTTTGATTGTGGTTATTTCACCTTTTTTAGGTGGACTAGCCGATTATGGTGGTCTTAAAAAGCGAATGATGGCGCTATTTGCGGGCTTAGGGTCGGTCAGTTGCGCAGCACTTTTCTTTTTTACTGATGAATACGTGGCACCCGGTCTTACCCTGTTTATGCTCGCTGCAGTGGGCTGGGCTGGTTCATCGATCTTCTACAACTCCTTTTTGCCCGAGATTGCTACGCCAGATCGATTTGACCAGGTGAGCGCTCAGGGTTATTCCTATGGCTACATCGGAAGTGTTACCCTGCTCATCCTAAATTTGGTGATGATCATGTTCCCGGGTCTATTGTTTGACGTTGATGGCATGGCTATTTTGCTCCATCATCAAGGAATGGAGATGGCAGCAGCATTCATTGAAGCCGAAAGCCACTATCGCTCATTGGCCACCAGGTGGAGTTTCGTGGCAGTTGGTGTTTGGTGGATGGGATTCGCTTTTTACACCTTAGCGATTCTGCCCAAGGAATCGGCCGTTGGACAAAGCCAATCAGGGCATTTGTGGTCGAGGGGCTACGATGAGTTCAGGCGTGTTTGGAAGCGTGTACGTTTGATGCCTACCTTACTTCGCTATTTGTTCGCATATTTTTTTACCAGTTGCGGCCTTCAAACCATCATGGTATTGGCCACCATTTTTGCTTCCAGTGAACTTCATATGGGTAGTGAAGAACTCATTGCCACTGTGTTGCTGATTCAATTAATTGCCATCGCAGGAGCATACGTTTTCTCATATTTTTCCCGACGAATCGGTAATGTTCCCGTGCTGATGTGGGGTATATTGGTGTGGATTTCCATTTGCCTGGCTGCTTATTTTGTGAATAGTTCAGGGCAATTCTATATGTTGGCGGCCGTAGTAGGCACAGTCATGGGTGGTACCCAATCATTGCTCCGCAGTACCTATGCCAAGCTCATCCCCACAGATACCAGAAGCCATGCTTCATTTTTTTCGTTTTTTGATGTAACAGAAAAACTCGCCATTGTATTCGGTACTTTTGTATTCGGTTACATCAACCTGATCACAGGAAGCATGCGTAATTCTGCTCTGATGTTGAGTTTGTTTTTCATACTGGGTATCATTGGGATGTTCGGATTGCTGAAGAAACATAAGGAATACGGTATTTAGAAGCAATGGAAGTCATACTATTTGTGGGATGTGTGGTGGATCAGTTTTTTCCTGAAACGGGAATGAATGCCGTTAAAGTGATGGAACGGTTGGGTTTCACTGTTCGTGTGCCTGGGGCCGCTGGGTGTTGCGGTTCGCCTGCATGGCAGCATGGACAGGAGGAAATTGCCTGCGAAGTAGCGAGCCGATGCATCACCGAATTGTCGGGGGAGATTCCTATTGTTGTACTTTCTTCCGATTGCAGGGCCATGTTTGGCGTGAATGCCCCTCAGTTGTTGCACAACGGCTCAGCCCATCATTCGGTAAAGACCCTGCAGAAAAGGGTATTTTCCTTCTCCAGCTGGGTGGGTCAACATGCTCAAACGCCCATGGTCAAGCTTGTTAGCAATACAAGCCGTGTGGCCTGCCATGTGTCGTGTTGCATGCAAAATGAAGGTATCCCACAAGCCTTAACGTCGTTATTAACAGAATGGGGCGGGTTTACTTGCGTCGATGTGCCTCAGTTTTCGGTTTGCTGTGGTTATGGTGGGGGCATGTTCCGCTCGAATCCCGAATTGTCGCAGAGCATGGCAGCTCAGAAACTTCAGGCCGCCCGCGCCGAAGGGGTAGAGTACATCATCACAGAAGACATGGGGTGCCTGATGCAATTGCGTGCGGTTGCGGCCCAGCAGACCGATCTTACATGGAAACCAGACAGAATTCTACATCTAGCAGACCTGATCGCGGAAGGCTTGTGATGAGGTCAATAAACCCAACATGAATGGTTTTGTTTCCTGAATCTGAGCTTCGAAGCTTTGCAGCGTCTGTTTTCTCTAAAATGGGATGTTCCATCCAGGATGCGACACAGGCTGCTGATGTTTTGCTGGCTGCTGATCTTCGTGGGGTCGATTCACATGGGGTCGCGCGATTGCAGGGTTATGTCCGATTGTGGGAGGCGGGACGCGTAGCCGTTCAACCAAAGCTTACCATTGTTCACCAAACCCCATCAACAGCCGGCATCAATGCCGGAGGAGCGTTGGGACTCATTTCAGCGCCATGGGCCATGGACCTCGCCATCAAAAAAGCAGCAGAAGTGGGTTCATCGGTCGTCACAGTATCCCATTCCAATCACTATGGAATCGCGGCCTACCATGCCATGCGCGCCCTTCCCCACAATATGATAGGATGGAGTATGACCAATGCGAGTCCACTCGTGGTGCCTACCCGCGGACGCGAGCGGATGTTGGGCACCAACCCAATGTGCTGGGCATTTCCAGGGGGTCGTTATCCAGCCATTGTAGTTGACACAGCCACCTCAGCCGCTGCCAATGGAAAATTAGAAATAGCTGAGCGAAATGGTGAACCAATCCCAGAAGGTTGGGCCTTGGACCCCATGGGTGAGATTTCCACCCAAGCCCATGTACTTCGGGAAGGGGGGAGCCTTCTCCCGTTGGGCAGCGTAGGCAAGCAGGCTGGCCATAAGGGTTATGCCTTGG
>CAIVQI010000367.1 GCA_903908015.1 uncultured Bacteroidota bacterium | reverse complement strand
GTGACTATGGCCATCCGCTGAGTGGATTTCGATCCGGGCGTTGAGGAGTTCTGTGTTGTCGGTATACAAAGCACGCAACTCCAGGGTATCGCCTGGATGTGCATCTGCATGATCCGATGTTGGATGAAGAACAGTGATGACGGGCTTTTCCACGTCGGCATCCTCTTTGCCACACGAATAAAGAAGTACAGAACCGAGCGTTAAGGCCACAGCCATGGTTGAACGCAGCGAATGCTGAGGAAGGGAATGAAGCATATGAAAGGAACGTATTTAGGGTTTATAATGCAACAAAGTTGCACAACTTTTTACGTCATGCAACCTTGTTGCAAAAATTAAATATGACCCCTTACTTCACTTCCTCAAAATCGACATCCGTGACCTGTTCGGAGTCTTTGGTACCCGCAGATCCGTTGTTGGCTGATTGGCCGGCTGCGCCGCCATCTGCATTTCCTGCTTCTTGGGTGGCCTTGTACATTTCTGCGGAGGCCGCTTCCCATGCTTTGTTGAGTCGCTCCGTAGCCCTTTCAATCGATCCCAGGTCGCGTCCGCCATGCGCCGATTTCAATTCGTCGAGTGCGGTGCGGATTTCGGCTTTCTTATCCTCGGGTAATTTATCACCATAGTCGGTCAACTGCTTTTCGGAGGTGAAAATCAGGCTATCGGCAGCATTCAGTTTTTCAGCTTCTTCGCGGAACTGCTTGTCGCGTTCGGTATTGGCCTGAGCCTCCTGTTTCATTTTTTCAATGTCCTCTTTGCTGAGGCCCGAGGACGCTTCGATACGAATCTTCTGTTCTTTGCCCGTCGTCTTGTCCTTGGCCGACACGTTCAGAATTCCATTCGCATCGATGTCGAAGGTCACCTCAATTTGCGGGGTTCCGCGCTGCGCAGGCGGAATTCCATCGAGGTGGAAGCGACCAATGGTCTTGTTGTCGCTCGCCATGGCCCGTTCGCCTTGCAGCACATGGATTTCCACTGAGGGCTGGTTGTCGGCGGCCGTACTGAATATCTGGCTCTTTTTGGCGGGTATGGTGGAATTCGCCTCGATCAAACGAGTCATCACATTACCCATGGTCTCGATGCCAAGGGAGAGGGGGGTGACGTCGAGCAACAATACACCCTCCACATGCCCACTCAATACACCTCCTTGTATGGCGGCACCGATCGCCACCACTTCGTCGGGGTTTACCCCTTTGGAGGGCTTGCGTCCGAAGAATTGTTCGACCACCTCCTGAATCTTTGGGATGCGTGTGGATCCACCCACGAGAATCACCTCGTCGATTTGTCCAACTTGAAAACCCGAGTCTTTTACCGCCTGACGGCAGGGCTCCAGGGTGCGCTGGATCAGGCTATCTGCCAGTTGCTCGAATTTAGACCGGCTCAATTTTTTGACTAAGTGGCGGGGAACATTATCAACCACCGTTATATAGGGCAGGTTGATTTCTGCTTCTGTAGAACTGGATAGTTCAATTTTGGCTTTTTCTGCAGCCTCTTTCAAGCGCTGAAGGGCC
>CAIVQI010000366.1 GCA_903908015.1 uncultured Bacteroidota bacterium | reverse complement strand
TTAGGCGGCGCCATCGCTTTGATGACCACCACCCGCATCACGTTTACCTTCGGCAACAAAATGCTCACCACACGACTCTACAAGGATGAATTATTTCGCATGGGGTCGAACGGGCAACGGCCCACCCTGGGGGAGGTGTTCATGCGGGTGTCGAATTCCGACCTGGGATCCATCAACACACGCAACTTCACCCTACTGGGCGACCCCGCGTTGCGACTGGCTTATCCGAACGATGGCATCGACGTGAACCGCATCAATAATGTTCAAGTGACCCCCTATGGCGATACCCTCAAAGCCCTGGCACTCGTGCGCATCGATGGAGAGGTGGTGGACGCTCAAAGTGGTGCCAAGCGAACGAATTTTCAGGGCGAATTGGTGCCTTCGGTTTTCGATAAAACCACGACCGTGCGGACCCTCGGGAACAGCTCCGATTCTCCCCCTACCTCCTACACAGAGTTCCGAAACCTGCTCTATCGTGGACGAGCAAGCATACTAAATGGGGATTGGTCGTTTAGTTTCGTGGTTCCACGTGACATCGCCTATCAATTTGGACCCGGTCGAATTAACTTATACGCCAAAGGCCCCACGGGTGATGCAGCGGGCGATTACCGCGAAGTCATTGTGGGGGGTACGGCCACCACGGTGGCTCCCGACAACCGGGGACCCCAAATACGGCTCTATATGAACGACCGCAGCTTCCGTGATGGGGGTATAACCGATGCAAACCCACTCTTTCTGGCAGATTTGTTCGACAGCAGCGGCATCAATACGGCGGGTGCGGGCATCGGACGCGACATCACCCTCATCCGCAATGGTGAAGTGAACAGCCCAATCATTCTGAATCAATTTTACGAATCAGCGCTCGACGATTACACCCGTGGTGAAATTCGCTACCCATTCTTTCTCCTTGATCCTGGCCATTATCAACTCAATATGAAGGTCTGGGATGTGCACAACAATTCTTCTACGCACGCCATTTCTTTTGTGGTGGTTGATGCTGAACGCCTGCTTGTTTCGCGCCTCTTTAATTATCCCAATCCTTTCTCCAACCAAACCACCTTCCAATTCGACCATAACCGGCCCGGAGAACCGCTGGAAGTGGGAATAGACGTGTACAATACCCTGGGCCGCCGGGTGAAGTCGATTCGCAGCAACATCCAAACGGAGGGCTATTCCGACAATAGCATCACATGGGATGGCCTGGATGACTACGGCAACTTCATAGGGAACGGTGTTTATGTTTATCACCTATGGCTCCGCACGGCCAATGGCGAATCGGCCTCCGAGTCCCAAAAACTTGTAATTTTGCGCTAATTGTCTTTTTTTAACCCTGTTTTTCCATTTTGAATTCCCCGAACCCCATAACCATGAAATTAACCGCCGGATTTCTTACTCCGACCCTGATTACGGCCTCACTCTTGTTCAACAATCCCTTGTGGGGCCAGATTACACCCGGACAATTGGGCGGGGGCAACTTAAATACCATCACCACTGCCGTTCCCTTCCTGCTGATTTCGCCCGATGCCCGTGCCGGTGCCATGGGTGAAGTGGGGGCAGCCACGCAACCGGATGTGAACAGCATACACTGGAACGGCGCAAAATTGGCATTCGCTGAAGACAATCTGGGCATTGGCATCAATTACAACCCCTGGTTGCGCAATCTCGTGCCCGATATCAGTTTGTCTTATGTGAGCTTTTACAAGCGCCTCGATAAAATGCAGACTATCGGTGGCTCTCTCAGGTACTTTTCATTGGGTGACATCACCTTCACCGACATAACAGGCCAACAAATTGCGACGTTCAAGCCCAATGAATTTGCGGTTGACGGGGTTTATTCGCGTAAATTGGGTGATAAATTCAGCATGGGCATCGGATTGCGCTACATCTATTCCAATTTAGCGGCCGGCCTCGATCAAAACCAACAAACCATACCGGGCCAATCATTTGCGGGGGATTTGTCGGCCTATTACCGCACCCCTGCCACGGTGATGGGTAAAGATGGCGAGATCGCATTTGGGGCTAGCATCACCAATTTGGGTGCCAAAATCGCCTATTCAGAGTCTGGGAACACGAATTTCCTGCCCACCAATTTGCGGCTGGGCACAACGGCAACGGCCCAAATCGACGCCTTTAATCGCCTGAGTGTTTCGCTCGACCTCAACAAATTGCTCGTGCCCACCAATCCCATCTATGCCCGCGACAGCAGTGGTCGCTTAATTCCGAATCCGCAGGGCGGTTGGGAGATTGAAAGGGGACAAGACCCCAACAAAAAATCAGTGTTGGAAGGGGTCTTTTCGTCATTTGGTGATGCACCAGACGGCGGATTAGAAGAACTGCGTGAGATTAATGTATCGCTTGGACTCGAATATTGGTATAACAATGTTTTCTCCCTCCGAGGCGGCTATTTTTATGAGCATCCGACCAAGGGCGGGCGTCAGTTTATGACCATGGGTGCTGGACTTCGCTATCAGGTATTCCACATCAACTTTGCGTATTTGGTTCCCACAACGCGCTTGCAGGGTGGGCATCCTTTAGAAAACACCCTGCGTTTTGGCCTCAACTTCGATTTGGCGGCCTTCGCCGCCGGCGAATAACTGCTGCGATGATTCAGGGGTTTGAATTCGGCGTCTTCCAGGAAAACACCTACTTGGTGTATGATGAACACGGAAATGCGCTGATCATTGACCCTGGTTGTCAGTACCCCGAGGAACAACAGACGCTAACAGCATACATCACCCAAAAAGGTCTTCGTCCAACTCGCTTACTCAATACCCATTGCCACATCGACCATGTTTTGGGCAATGATTTTGTGTTCCAGACCTATGGCCTGAAGCCATGGATACACCGAAACGATGAAGCCGATTTGAATCGTCTGACTGCCTATGCGCCCGTGTTTGGGATTCAGGCCACGGCTTCTCCATCCCCCGAAGGCTATCTGTCGGAGGGAGATGTGATTGAGCTCGGGGAATTGTTACTTAAAGTGCGCGAGGCACCCGGCCATTCGTCGGGTAGTTTGATCTTCATCAATGAACGTGAGGAATGGGTCTTGGGAGGCGACGTGCTTTTTCAGGGCAGTATCGGCAGAACCGACCTGCCTGGAGGCAACTACAACACCTTAATCGCATCCATTCACCGTTGCTTCATGAGCCTACCCGATTCCTATACCCTTTATTCTGGTCACGGCCCCGCCACCCAAATTGGTCTGGAACGTCGGCACAACCCATTCATCAACAACGGCACGACGGGCGGAATGGCGGAAGGCTAAACATGATCGGTTAACCTTTCAAACTCAGATGATTATGCTGGTCGGCCGCCTGATTCTCCTCATCCTTTTCGCATTGAGCGTGGAATGGGCGCATGGGCAAAGCCAGGCTTCGCAAACCTATTTTGGCAAGAACCGCATCCAATTCAAATTTTATGAATGGTCGATGTTGGAAAAGGACAACGTTCAGGTCTACTTCCACATGGAAGCCGACGAATTGGGCCGTTATACCCTGGCCACGGCACCCAATCAAATCCGTGAAGTGGAGGAGTTGCTTGGCTATCGCTCCGATGATCCCTATCAGGTAATGGTCTACCAAACCCACAATGACCTGAAGCAATCGAATTTGGGATTCGACCTGGATCAGTACAACCGTGGAGGGCTAACCCGTCTTGGGGGCAATAAGATCGTGGTCTACTACCACCAGGAGCGCGAAAAATTCCATGAGGAGTTGCGGCGCGGCGTGGCACGCGTGCTGATCGAAGAGATGCTTTATGGCGGACGCCTCACCGAGCGCGTCCAGAATTCAGCCTTGATATATCTGCCGGATTGGTACGAACAGGGCCTACTGGCCTATATCCAATCTGGCTGGAATTTCGAGCGCGACAACCGCCTGAGGCAGCAATTGAAAACCGGTGGTGTCCGTCGGTTTAGTCAACTCATCAACCGTGATCCCGAACTCGCTGGGGTTAGTTTTTGGCACTATATCACCGAACGCTATGGGACTTCTTCGCTCTCAAACGCCCTCTACCTCACCCGGGTGAACCGTGACTTCCGCAGCGGTATGGCCTATGTGACCGGTACCAAAATGAAAGTTATCGGCAAGGACTGGTTGAATTATTTTAATGAGCGCTTTGCGCAGGACGACTCAGGCCGTACAACACCCAAAACCGACAGCATTTGGCGTCCCATTTGGCGAAATGCAGAAACTGTGGGTTTGGCGCTGCACCCAAAGGGTCGGTTGTTGGCCCGAATGGAACAGAAAAACGGATCATATAGGTTGACCGTTGAGGCGTTAAATACCGGTAAAATCCTATTTCAACAGCGCAGCGGGGTGAAGTGGCAGGCCATAGCACCCGGAGCGGCTGAGCCATTGATGGCATGGCAACCTGGCCCCGAACTGCTGCATTATTTCTATGAGGCAAAAGGACGAATTCGATATGGACAGCTGGGTTGGAAGGCTTCGGGAGAGCAGGAAAAAACAGATATTTTGTTAACCGGGGTGGATCAGATCAACAGCATCGACATGCATCCATCTGGGCGTTACCTGGTATTATCGGCACGAAAAAAGGGGCAAAATGACCTGATGGCATTTTTTCCAAAATCGCGCACTTTTCAGCCGCTCACGCGCGACCTGTGTGATGAGTTGTCGCCTCGGTTCCTCAACGAAGAATGGCTGCTGTACACTTCCGTGCCCTGCGGCGACTCGCTGAACCCGAACCCGCATCCCGATTTGTTCGCTGCCCGGATTACGGAGGTGCACATCGACACTACCGTGAACCTCACCCAATCGTTAGGCATTTCGGAACGGTCGCCGCGCCGAACCGACAGCACACAATTTGTTTTTCTGTCTGATGCATCGGGCATTCCATCGCGGCAACTCGCCCGTTTGGATTTTTTGACCGACACAACCCATCAAGCACCTGGAATACAATCTACCGACGGTGACGTTCCCGTAGCTCATACCAGGGTCATCCCGGCCCTCACTATCTTGGATTGCGGTCGCGCCTCCGATCCAATCATTCGCTTGCACACCGGACTACCAGGTAGCTTTTGTTTGGAGGAAATTCAGCGGCCACGACAGAGGAATTTGTTGCGCCTACAACTTCGCCCGCCGGCAGCAGCGGAACAGAACCCCGTTGCGGCGCCCCCCACAAGGTTACGGGCAGAGCGGGGTGGGGACATCGATGGATTGCCTCAAAATGGGTCATCGGGCATCCCCAATAAGCCGACGAACCGGACATTCGGTCAACGGCCAACCGCTGGCTTGCAGGGGTCGGGGCTCATCGACAACCGTCAGTTTGGCGCCACGATGCAGCGCGACGCGACGGGCGATTCTGCTTCGGCCTACAGCTACCTCCCCCCTGCGCGTTATCCATTGCTTGAGGTGGAAGTGCCCGCCAGCGATAGCCTGGCCTCATACATCATCGTGAAGGAGCCTGAATTCGCCATCAAAGAGGACCCATTGGAACGCGCGGAGCGTGACAAACAGCGCAGGATTCAGCCTTATGTGCCGGCCATGGGCATCGAATTCATGGTATCTCAGGCAGGCAATACCCTATTCCAACCTGATATGCCCTCGTTCACCATCTCTACCATCAACAGTTTACAGGGTTTGGGGGGTGGATTTATATTCAAAGGCAGTGCATCAGACCTTTTTGAGGATTATAGGATCAGTGCTGGGGCGCTCATGGCCGGCAGTTTGAGTGGGAATCAGTATTTCGTGATGTATGAGTCGCTTAAGAAGCGAATCGATAAAAAGTTTATGCTGGTACAAGGTCGTTCCGTTCAACAAGGGGCACCTACGACGGTGTTTGGTCCAACAACCTACCGCCGCAATGTGCTTGAGGGCCTGAGTCAATTTTCCCTCCCATTCCACCGCTATTCCAGTCTACGCGTATCGGGGATGTACCGAACGGAACGGCAAGTGCCACTTTCTACAGACCTATACAGCATATATCGCGAAAGCACGCTCAACCATCTGGCTGCCATCAAGACTGAGTTTGTGTACGACAATACACGCGATTTGGGGCCGAATCTGCTCAGTGGCACCCGCTGGAAACTATCGCTCGAATCCTACGCTTTGATATCGCCCCGCTCGGCTCCGATGAATCTGCTGCAACTTGATTATCGTCGCTACGTGCGCCTTTACAAAAACATGATTTGGACAGGTCGCACCCATCTGGCTGCTGGGTTGGGTGGACAAAAAACACTGTTTTTGTTGGGGGGTGTGGAGAATTGGCTGCTGCCCCAGCGCGACAATCTGCTGCCTCCGCCGTCTTCTGAGTCTTTTGCTTATGAAGCTTTAGCCGCCCCGATGCGGGGATTCTGGCAGAACAGCCGCAATGGGTCCAATTTGGCCCTGTTCAACACCGAGTTGCGTTGCCCACTCGTGCAGGTGCTGTCGCGCACCCCAGTGGCCTCAGAATTTTGGCGGAATTTCTCCATCATGACATTCTTCGATATGGGCACCGCCTGGAGTGGGGTTAACCCATTTGCCGAAGAAAATCCACTGAACGTACGTTTTTATGAAAACGGCCCGGTACGGGTGAAGGTGATCACCAGTCGCGACCCCATCCTGATGGGCTATGGCTACGGCTTAAGAATGAGGATTTTGGGCTATTACTTGCGCATCGATCGGGCGCAGGGCATAGATGATGGCCAACGTCTGCGTCGGGTATGGCATTTCTCGCTCAATTTTGACTTTTGAACACAGGGGATGCCCCACTCATAAATCCCCTCACCAACGCCAATTGTGCCAGAATATATGTCCCCATAACCGTGAGCCTAGCCCCAGGGAATGGCGCGATGAATTTTTCGAAAGCCAAAACTGCGTCGGAGACGACAAACAAGCTGGCGCCAAGGGTAAGGAGCACCGACGGACCCCAACCCTCATGGGAAGAGTCAGAAGATCGGCTGCGAACAAAATTCGACAGCGCCAGAAGCCACATCAGGGTAATGACTGTGATATAGGCCAGCACTGGAACGATCATTCC
>CAIVQI010000365.1 GCA_903908015.1 uncultured Bacteroidota bacterium | reverse complement strand
GCACGACCGGCAAAATCGTTGGATAATTCCTCCACCACTGGCCCAACCATGCGGCAGGGGCCACACCATACGGCCCAAAAATCGACCAACACGGGTTTATCGCTGCCGATTACGACCTCATCAAAATTTGCATCTGTGATTTCAATAGCCATTTTTAAATTTTATGTTGTTATTTTATTATACAATTAACAAAGCTGTGTGCGTTACGCGGTGCACCATTCCACAAAAATCGTAAAAAAAATGCAAGGCTCGACCCGAAACGGTGCTATCTCAGTTCATAGTTAATACCTAAGTCTTTTATGCCATCCAATAGGACGTTTCCCGGTTCAATGCCCCCATGACGCGCACTCAATTCTACTTGTATGTGTTCCCCCGGCTCCGACAGGCGAACGCGAAGGGCCACAGGACCGGGATGGGCATTCAACAAGGTATAAAGTCCCTCCGTTAATTCGTCAGTCACCTGAGAAGCCTCCAGGTTCAACATCAATTCACGAAAACGCTTCCCTCGAGCATCCGACAGCAACTCAATGCTGTGGAACCTAAAAAAGCTCACCTTTCCACCATCTCTGCCCTCAAATGCCTCGAAGCGGCCGCGACACAGTAGGCTTTGCCCGGTCTGGATCATGTGCTTGTATTTCAAAGCCTGTTCCCCGCGGATCCTGAACTTACGTACAGATTGATAGTCCTCCCCCGTAAATGCGATACTGTCGCTTTGGTTGCGGCTGTCATTGACATACTGTACCTCCGTAACCAGCATGGCGAAGGACAGTTCGCGCTCAGGCTGTTCCTCAAGGGCCTTAAGGGTGACATTACAAAAATGAGAAAGTTCCAGGCTGTAGGCGTCGAGGGGATGCGCGGTTAGAAAAATCCCTACCACCTCCTTTTCACGTTGCAATTGTTCCAACACCGCCCAAGGCGATACGATGCCCATCGGGGGTTCCTGAATGTCGTTCATCACATCATCGCCAAACAATGAACCCTGCATCTGGGATTGGCTTTGCTGAAATTTTTGTCCGAATTTTATGGCCCGTTCCAACAAGCCATCCACGAGCTGATCGTCCTCGAAAAACAAGCGCCGGTTGCCGTTCACGCCCGGAAAGCGATCGAAGGCCCCCGCCAGGGCCAGCGACTCCAGAAATTTGCGGTTCACGGCCCGGCCATCCATCCGCTTGCACAAATCGAACAACGAGGTGAAACGACCATTCCTGCGGCGCTCGGCCACCAGGGCATCAACCGCAGCCTCGCCCACATTCTTAACGCCGCCGAGGCCGAAACGTATCTGCCCGGCCGCATTGACCGTAAACCGGTAGGAGGATTCCTCTACGTCCGGACCCAAAACCTCGAGGCCCATTCGCCTGCATTCCTCCATAAAGAAGGCGACTTTACTCATATCATTGAGGTTGTTGCTCAAAACAGCCGCCATATACTCGGCCGGATAATGGGTTTTAAGCCATGCTGTTTGGTAGCCGATGAGCGCATAGCAGGTGGAGTGCGATTTATTAAAGGCGTATTCGGCAAACTTCTCCCAATCTGCCCAAATTTTATTGGCTTTTTCGGTGGGGTGACTGCGTTCCGCGCAGCCCTCCAGGAACATCGGCTTGAGCTTATCCAGCTTCTCCCGGATCTTTTTGCCCATGGCCTTGCGCAGCTCGTCGGCCTGGCCTTTGGTAAATCCGGCAAGCTGCTGCGACAGGAGCATCACCTGCTCCTGATAGACCGTAATTCCGTAGGTGCTCTCCAGATAGGTCTCCATCCCGGGGAGGTCGTAGGTGATGGCCTCCTGCCCGTGTTTCCTTTTGATGTAGTTGGGGATGTACTGCAGCGGGCCTGGCCTGAACAGCGCATTCATCGCAATCAAATCGTCGAAGCGGTCGGGTTTTAGTTCACGCAAATAGCGCTGCATGCCCACACTTTCGTACTGGAAAATGCCCACCGTATCGCCCCGCTGAAACAACTCATAGGTCTCCGAATCGTCGAGGGGAATTTTCTCGATTTCTATGCGCTTACCATGACGTTCCTTGATGATGTCGAGGGCATCATTGAGGATGGTGAGGGTACTAAGGCCCAGAAAATCCATTTTGAGCAGGCCTGCTGACTCAGCGACGTCGTTGTCGAACTGTATCACCAGCCGAATCCCAGAATCTTCAGTAGATTTG
>CAIVQI010000364.1 GCA_903908015.1 uncultured Bacteroidota bacterium | reverse complement strand
CGCTCGTGCATGCGCACAATCCCAACGCTTTTTACACGGTAGAGGACGTGCGCCACACTTCGAGTCATTCACGCTAAGACTGCTCCTATCCGCCATCGTGTTTTTGTCCGGTGTCGTGCGATGTTGGGCGTGACCAGCTATTAAGTTTGAAGTAAATTAGGTTGTCTAAAAAGGAAGCGGCATCGGTCGATGTCTTACCGAAGCAGCCAGAAATAACCGCTGCGGCGAAGCACGCGACGGAGGCGGTTGTCGTAGAATTGAATCATGTAGGTATACTGGCCATCAGTACACGGACTGCCGGCATAGGTTCCGTCCCACCCTTGTTCGGGTCGTGTGCTTGAAAAGATGCACGCCCCGTAGCGGTCATAGACCTGAAAAAGATAGCGATTGCTGTCGGTGAAGAGTACAATGGGACGAAATACGCGGTTTTCGGGAACAGAGGAAGATGGACGAAAAACGTTGGGTATTTCGTACCGTGTGGCGCAGAATTCCGCAACATCAAAGGTGTCTGAGCGGGCGCAACCGTTGGCGTTGATGATTCGCACCGAATAACGGCCTGCCGTTTGAACCCTGAAAATAGGATCGGTGGAACCATTCGACCATAGGTAGTCGACCCCCAGACCGGTCATATCGAGCCAAAGGTCCTGGCCTGGACAAATTGTAGTGTCGCGCAATACATCCCCAATGGCCAGATTATCCCCGCGAATAACAACCGTATCCGATCCTGTGCATGAACGAAGAAACACCGACACCCAGTAAACACCCGGGCTACGCACACGCAACTGCCGCCCTCGGCTGCCGTCGCTCCACAGATAATTGGATCCCGGCGCACCTGCATCGAGCAGAACGCTGTCGCCCGCGCACAACAGCACATCACCCCCCAAATCAACTGGAATACCCACAGGGGTGTAGAAAACGAAAACAGAGTCCAAAAATACACAGCCGTGGCGCGAGGCCTGCAACAAATACCAACCGGGGAGGGTCACAGGAAGGTAAAAGCCCGTGTCAGGAAGAGGTGCCCATACACCGCCCGAGCCCTGACGATATGACCACCTGAAACTACCCGGATTCAATGTGCCATGCAGGTAAGCGGTATCACCAAAACAATAGACTAAGGTGTCGCGGCCAGCAGGTAGAGAAACCACATCCCCCACCTGAAAATTGATGTTGAGGAAGTCGACATACACCGAGTCTGAGCCAGCACAGGCGCCGCCTTGGGCCGTCACCTTATACCAGCCAGTCTGCCATACGCCGCGCGGATAGGAGTTGCCCGGAATCACCTGCCATGGTCCCCCGGGTAGTCCGGAATACCAGGTATATCCCCCCGATAGCACATTGGTGCGCAAAAAAGCCGTATCGCCCCCACAGTAAAATAAGGAATCGCGCCCGCCCAGCGCCAACGAACTGCTGTCGCCCAACTGAAGCACGACATTTGAAAACTGTAAAAAAAGCGAATCCGAGCCGCGACAGCCGTCCTTGTCGGTCAGAAATCGATACCAGCCCGGCGTGGTGGTGGCATAAACCTGATTGGAACCCACGGTGAGCCATGGTCCACCCGGCTGCCCTACCTGCCATCGGTAGCGTGCCGGAGGCAGAACATCTGAGGTGAGACGTGCAGTGTCACCCAGACAATATTCGAGTGTATCGATACGGATGCCCTGTGCCACCGAAAAGGCATCTCCGATCAACACGGGAAGAAAGTCGAAGGTCACAAATACCGAGTCGGTAGCCGTGCAGGGAATGCCCGTAACCGTGAGGCGATACCAGCCTGGGGTAGTGGTCTGCAATTGAGGGGTGCTGTTGGGCAGCGACTGCCAGGGGCCACCAGGCTGACGAAACGACCAAATAAAATTGCCACCCGGGGCGCGACTAATCAGGGTAGCGGTGTCGCCCAAGCAATAATAAAGGGTGTCGGCCCCGCCCAAGTTCACCGTCGCAGCATTGCCCAGTGCCAGATCGAGGGTGTCGGTCACCCGAATCTGGCGGGTGGCCGTGTCGGTGCGGCCGCAACCATAACCCGCCACCAACCGCACGGTGTAGGTGCCCGGTCCGGCGTACTGGTGCTGCGGGTCGCGAAGGGTACTGCTGTTCAAGGCTCCGCTCGCGGGCTCGCCGAAAGTCCACGAAAATGAGGTAGCGTGAAACAGGGTCGAGTCAAAAAATTGAACGGGATACGCGGAACACAAAATGTTACTGACAAAATTGGCGCGAAAGGGCAGACCAAACGCCTCTTCCGAGAAATTGGGCAGCCCCCGGCGGGTCGTGCCCCCAATCGGCCCCACGAGACTGTCGGTGTAGGAATAAAATGATGTGTTGGGGGTTTGCAGGGCATGCAAATAATCGGTAAAGGTTTGCGACAAATAAATACGGCCATCGGGGCCATTTTGCAGGGCGTTGTAGCCCCGCGCGCCCGAAATCCAGCCCTGACGGACCCAGTTGGCAGGGGGCACGGGCTGGCGTGACATCAAATCGAACACCCGAAGGTGGTTGAAAAGTCCCGCAACCCCATTTTCTACACTGTCGCGTGCGCCGGCCACAAACAACTTGGCATTGTCGGGCGAAAAAGCCACCCCGTGTTCCCCACCCACGGCAGGCAGGATGATGGGATTGCTTAAAATACCCGTAGAGGCGTCAATGCGCAGGTACTCAATCAGGTTCGATGCGTTGGGTCCACCCAGTACCAGCGCCATGGCCCGGCCATCGGGCGAGCACTTCATATAGCCTCGAGATGCCGCTGTGGGTATGCCCGCGGTGAATGAGCTGTTGTGGGGCGAACCAATCGACTGAACGACCGGTTGTCCGGGTCCAGCTGTGGTGAAGGGCAGACGCACAAACTCAGATGTGCCGGCTTTATGCAACCAGATCCAGTAATCACGGCTCGTAACAACAGGCCTGCAGGCAATAGAGGCCGTTAGTTTGCCCGTGTACCCCAAAGCGGGCCCGAGATTTGCCACGGGGAGGTCGCGACTACCCGCAACGACATCCCCCAAGCCACCACGGAGCGACATATCCACCAAAGAATAGCGTAAGGCCGTTGTATCCCCCCCTGCAGTCAAATAAAAAACGAACCATCGCTGGCTTTGGTTAGGATCGGGATGAGGGAGCGCCAGTACGGGTTGGGTTCGTGTGCGATCGCCCAATAATCCCCCGCCATTAGGCATGACCTGAGCGTTTCGGTCCCATATACTGTCGCCCGACGAGAAAAAAAGCAAGTTGCCCAAGGTGTCGGCCACCGAAACGGATGCTTCCGGCACAAGCATTGGGGTGCTGCTGGCCGCTGGCGATGCCGGTCCACCCCCATTCGGGAAGGTAACGCGTGCGCCATATCCAAAACACCATTGACGGGTTTGCTGTCGTGATGGCTGCGCAATAAGTTGTTCGGGCAGCCATTGAAACAACATCTGAAAAAGAAATGTCAATAAAAGGCATCGCCCGCTAAAAGTGCGAAGTGGTTTCAAAATCAAGGCGGGGATAAGAGGTATGGCTAAGCCGTGGTAAGCACCGGAAAAGCAGGAAAAAGAACAAGTCGCTGTGGATGTTGGGACCGAAAAAGACATAAGGAATAAGACAATTAAACGCGACGAAGGTTTAAAAAAAGGAAAGCCGGATTAACCCAATCGGCCGATAATCGACGTGGTGGAAAAACCCGGCGTGAGGGAAACAGTCAGCACCCGACCCCCAGCGGCGAGCACAGCAGGTCCTCCAGCGATCTCCTCAGGGCGGTAATCTGCACCCTTTACGAGCACCTGGGGCAGCGCCTCTGCAATGAGCGACTCGGGGGTGTCTTCGTCGAACAGGGTGACGAGCGAAACGACCCCCAAAGCGGCCATCACCAAAGCCCGAGAATGTTCGTCTTGCAGTGGGCGCGAAGGACCTTTGAGCTTCGCCACCGAACGGTCGGTGTTGAGGGCCACCACCAAAAGGTCGCCCAAATCGGCCGCGCGCGACAAGTATTCAACATGCCCCCTGTGCAGCAGGTCAAAGCACCCATTGGTAAACACCACCGTTTTACCTTCCGATTTCCAGGTTCCAATCCGGCGCACGAATTCGGAGCGGTCAACCACCTTCGCGTGGAGCAGATTTAAGGCCCCCATCATGAACCATTGGTTTTTTTTCGGGCTGATGCCAGAATCAAGAACGAAATAAATCCACCCACAACAAACAAAAGTGTTTGGGCGGCGTGCGTGAGGGTGGCATAGCTCAGCGCATCAGAGGGGGTGATCCCCGTGGCAGGCAACATGAGTAAGGCCTTGCTTACCGCGGCATGGTAGGCACCAATACCACCCTGAACGGGCATCAGGAACCCAAGACTGCCTGCAACCAGCACCAGGAAGGCCTCCGAAACCCCCAAATCTTGGGTGCTTTCAAAGGCAAACAAGCAGAAATAGGACATGAAAAAGTACCCCAACCAAATGCCCAATGTGGATAGCCAAAAAAGACCGGGATGAGACAGACTGCGAATGGACCGTAGGCCCAGCCACAAGCCCCGCAACAAACCCAGCAATTTTTGTCCCCGCTCCCCCCTTCTCAACCGTTCCATCCATTGAAGTCGATTGAGCCAGAGCAGGTAGGCCATCAATCCGAAGCCAAGTCCAGTTACCCCCAAAATCCACAGGGTGGAGCCGCCCCCGAGGCGCATGAGCAAGCGTTGAGCCGGACCCAAAAGCAGAGAGGAATACAGCAGCAGCGTCATGACCACCACCACAAGCAACACAAGTACGTCCACAGCACGCTCCACGATAACTGTTCCAATCAAACTGTTCATGGGCAAACCTGATTTTCGCGATAATGCACCGCAACGGGCCACTTCGCCCACCCGGGGTAAAGCCAAATTCGCCAGGTATCCCACCATAACCGAGTGGTAGGCATCGATGGTGGCCGGTTTTGGGCCAACTGCACCCGCCAGAAGTGTCCACCGATATCCCCTCAGCGCGTGTGCTATAAGACCCGCGAGGCTCGACAAGCCAATCCACCCAAAGCGGGCGCGCTTCAAGGTGTGCCACATTTCACCCCAATCTTGACCCTGAAACACCCAATACAGAATCACCGATCCCAGCAGCAGCGAAACGGCGAATTGCAGCCATTGTCGGGCCGTTACCAACATCACTTAAGGGGTGAGTCGATTATCCGAATCCGGGAAAATCAAGGCAGGAACATGAGCGTGTGCCTCATCGGTCGTCATCCAGGCATAGGCGATCACAATGAGTATGTCGCCGACGGCCACTTTACGGGCGGCAGGGCCATTGAGGCAGATGACCCCACTCGACCGAGCGCCTTTGATGACGTAGGTCTCGAGGCGTTCGCCATTGTTGATGTTCACCACCTGCACTTTTTCATTCTCCATCAGGCCGGCGGCATCCATAAGATCTTCATCGATGGTGATGCTGCCCACATAATGCAATTCAGCTTGAGTGACCCGCACCCGGTGAATTTTTGATTTAACGAGGTTTACAAGCATATAAAGAGAATTCGGCGCAAAATTAGGGAAAGACGACCGTATTGTCTATTAGCCGAACCCCCTCAATCCAGACCGCCGCAAAAATTCGTACCGATAGGTGGTTTTTCCAGTCCTGCACCGCAGTGAGGGTGTCTGAATCAGCCAATTGAATGTATTCAATTTGAAATTCGGGCACCTCAGCGAGCTTGGATTGAATAATTCTTACCAAATGATCGGGCGTTTCATGTTTCCAATGAAGCCGAGCATATTGAAGGCCAGCGTAAATCTGCCGGGCTTTGGTCCGCCCCTCGGTCGATAAGCGTTGGTTGCGTGAACTTAAAGCGAGGCCGCCCTCATCGCGGTGCGTTGTGCCCATGATGAGTTCGGGAATCTTGGGCCGGGAAGGTGCATCAGCCCCCTGAACCCTCCCTGTTGCACTATTGCGCTCATCACCCTGAACCTGAGGCGTGGAAAGGCGTGATGGCCCCGCCTGTTTCTCGCGCAACTGCCTGAGCAGGTCGCGCACCACCATAAACTGTTGGTAGTCTTTTTCCCCCAACAATAGGTAGTCGGCCTCCACAAGTTGCAGGAGTCGCGCTACCACTTGTCCGACCCCCCGAAAATGCCCTGGCCTCATGGCGCCCTCCATCACTTCTTCGAGTACACCAAAAGTAAAGGTCGCTGGCAAATTATCCGGTGGATAAACCTCATCGACTTCAGGCAGAAAAAGTGCATCAGCTCGCCCCTGATCCGACAGCAAACGGAGGTCGTTGGCTGGATTGCGGGGGTAGGCACGCAAATCGGCGGGGTCATTGAACTGGGTGGGGTTCACGAAAATGCTGCACACCACGCGCACATGGGACAGTTGCGATGCCTGCGCCACCAGGGCGAGGTGACCATCATGAAGCGCACCCATTGTGGGCACGAAGGCCACCTTGAAGCCTTGCGCTCGCCATGATTTGACGGCACTTTGAATTTCGTTGGCGTTATGGAAAATCAACACGCCACAAAATCCGCACATTTTCCACATTTTCGCGCCCCACCCTTGATTTTTTGTTCTTTTTTCGCTTGTTTTTTTATATTTTTGCCCTTTAATTTTTGTAACGGGTCGAGCATGAATAGGAAAACGCGCATTTTGTTTGTATCGCATGAAATGTTGCCTTATGTGCAGCTGTCTGAAATAGCCAAAGCAGCCTTGGAACTCCCAAAATCGATGCAAGAGCGCGGTATGGAGATCCGGGTATTGACCCCCAGATACGGTTGTATCAGTGAAAGACGCCACCGCCTGCATGAAGTGGTGCGCCTTTCTGGCATCAACATCACCGTGGGAGATAACGATTCACCTTTGCTGATTAAAGTAGCGTCCCTTCCGAACGTACGCATGCAGGTATATTTCCTCGATAATGAGGATTATTTCCACCGCAAAAATGTGTTCCGCGACGATGATGGGTCGTTTTTCTGCGATAACCACGAGCGCATGATCTTCTTCAACAAGGGCGTCATGGAAACCGTAATGAAACTCGGATGGGCGCCCGATATCGTGCATTGTAGTGGCTGGATGTGTGGGTTGATTCCTTTATACATCCGGAAGTTCTACAAGCACACGGCCGTTTTTCGTGAATCACGCGTGGTATTTTCGGCCTATGAATCTCAATTTCAAGAGCGCCTGCATCAAGACTTTTTCGAAAAAGCCTTGATGGAGGATGTGGTTCAGGACGACTTCCATCCATTCGGACAGCTGACAGATGTTGATCTGCAGCGGGGCGCTATTTCTTATGCCGATGCGGTAGTTTTGGCCAACGATAAAGTCCACCCCGATATCATAAAAGCGGCCCACGACTCAGGTAAGCCCCTATTGAATGGCCATAACCAAGACCATTTAGCCGAGTCACACTTTGAATTTTACCAGCAGTTGCTCGCCGAGTTACCCATCAACGCATGACCCCAAGCGGTCGGCACAACATCCTGATTCAGAGTAGATCCAGTCAACCAAAACTTCTCCGGTTGATGTCTTGGATCAACCTCGTCGTAGCCTGTTGCTTGTTGCTGTTTGGGGGATGCCGCCAAGATGAAGGGCCACTCGGAATAAACCTGCTCCCCGCGGTGGATGGCGTGAATGTATTCCTGTCAGATACCTTCCCCATCAGCATGCAGACGTTGAGGGAAGGTAAATTGGAGTCGCAACAGCCGCCGCGACTTGCAGCAGGAGAAATGCAGGATGAGGAAACGGGCAATGCAACAGTGGGTTTTGTGGCACAGCTCCGTCTCAACGCAGAGAACATCGACCTTGGAGACACGCTATCGGGCGATTCACTGGTGATGATCCTCAATTTATCGGGATTTTATGGCGATTCCAGCAGTCTCATGCGCATAAGGATATGGGAAATCACAGAATCACAGTCGGCCGACAGCATCTATTACCAATGGCAAGCCCCCAAAATCAACCCCGAACCCCTCGGTGAGGCATTGTATGCCTTTTCGAGCAATGCTATAGCAGAGGTGAGTGAGCCACAACCCAACGGCAGTGACTCCGTTTTCCGGTACGGCAACCAGATTCGTATTCCGCTCCGACAGGAACTCATGGACCGCATACTGTCCGTGAGTGATAGTCCGGCCCTGGCGAACAACAATAATTTCCTCAACTTTTTCAAGGGAGTATACGTGACGGCTGAACGGGTTGATGCGGCTTCGAGGGGGTGCGTCCTCTACTTTTTGGGGAGTTCGCTGCGAACGGGATTTAACCTTTACTACAGAACTGCGGGCAAGCGGACGCGATTCGACATCACCATGAACAGCCAGGCGGCCCGGCGCAATGCATTTTTTAGTGACCCGCGCGGAAGTCGGGCGGCAACAGCCTTAAATCCAGACGCGTTCCAATTGCCTTTTGCACATGTACAGGCAGGGGGCTACCTCAAAACCTTAGTCAAATTTCCGGGTATTCGATCGCTTGGAGGCGGACGAACCGTGGTGGTGAACAAGGCCCAACTCATGTTTCCTGTTGCTGAAGGCAGCTACAGCTACCCTTTCACAGCCCCTGAACGCTTGTTTTTGGTAGTAGCTGATTCTACGGGAGGCAATTCCACCAACCTAATGCCCGATTTATTGGAACCCTATTATGGAGGCGAATGGCGCGACAGCTCCTACACCTTCATCATCAACCGGTATATGCAATCGCTGTTGCAAGGCACCACCCCCGATCGGGGACTCGTATTGTTGCCGGGTAATGCCATTCACTCCCTTAATCGGGCGGTATTGAACACACAAAATGCAACGGGACGCAGTCCCAAGCTCATTTTGCATTATACCCTACTGCCTCGTTAAACCTCAGGCTTGGTCAGTGGTCTAAGGCTGCTTTGCTGAGTTCCGCCTCATTTTAACGATAAATTTACCTGATTTTTGGTAGCTAACCTGCGCGCAGTTGTCATCTTCAAGACGTACTTTTGTCTTTGTTTTTAAAAAAACACAAAAACACTATATTTTTTTTCAATCAACCCGAATTTTATGTGTGGAATTGTAGCATATGTTGGCGACCAGCAAGCCGCGCCCATCTTGATCAAAGGTTTAAAGCGCTTGGAATATCGGGGCTATGATAGCGCCGGCATCGCTTTGTTGGACAGTAAAATGAACATCAAAGCCTACAAAAAGGCGGGTAAGGTGGCGGAACTAGAGCAGTTGCTGAAGGATTCCGACATAACAGGCAATATTGGGATTGGGCATACCCGATGGGCCACCCATGGTGAGCCCAATGACGTGAATGCCCACCCCCATTTTGGGCACAACCGTACACTTGCATTGGTGCACAATGGCATCATTGAGAACTACGCCGCACTGAAGGTTCAGTTGACCGCTCAGGGACACACCTTCAGCAGCGAGACCGACACCGAGGTCCTTACCCATTTGATCGAGTCGATCTATGAAAAAGAGGACGTGAGTTTTGAGGAGGCCGTTCGCCTGGCATTGAATCAAGTCGTGGGGGCCTACGCTATTGTGGTCATATCTAGGGAAGACCCCGAAACCATCGTTGCCGCCCGCAAAGGCTCTCCCTTAGTGATCGGCATTGGGGTGAACGAATATTTTCTGGCGTCTGACGCTTCACCCATCATCGAATACACTAAAAGCGTGGTGTACCTCAACGACAGCGAGGTTGCGGTCATCAAAAACCGGTCATTGTCGATCAAGACCGTGGCCAACGAAAAAAAGAATACCCATGTACAGGAGCTGAGCCTACAGCTTGAGGCGATTGAGAAGGGCGGTTTCGAGCATTTCATGCTCAAAGAAATTTATGAGCAACCCCGCTCCATCTACGACTCCATGCGTGGACGGGTCACAGCGCATGGCGGACACCTGCATTTGGGGGGCTTGGCCGACCATCAGTTCAGACTGATGAATGCACGTCGCATCATTATTGTGGCCTGCGGCACGAGCTGGCATGCCGGTCTCGTGGGGGAGTATCTGTTTGAGGAATTTATGCGAATACCCACCGAGGTGGAATACGCTTCGGAATTCCGCTACAGGAACCCGATCATTTTCCCAGGGGATGTGGTGATTGCCATTTCTCAATCAGGTGAAACCGCCGATACGCTCGCGGCTATTGAATTGGCGCGGCAACAAGGCGCTACTGTTTTGGGTGTGTGTAATGTAGTGGGCTCCTCAATTCCGAGGGCCACGCATGGGGGGTCCTACACCCATGCCGGCCCTGAGATCGGTGTGGCATCCACCAAGGCCTTCACCGCCCAGGTCACGGTTCTCACCATGATGGCATTGTGGATTGGACACAAAAAGGGGAATATGTCGCAATCCGAACTCAACAGCTTCCTGGTGGAATTCGAACAGATTCCGGCTAAAGTGGAAAAAGCACTGGAATCGGAACCATTGGTGCGCGACATCGCTGCCCAGTTTAAAGATGCCCGCAACTTCCTCTATTTGGGCCGCGGATACAATTTCCCTGTGGCCCTGGAGGGTGCACTTAAACTCAAAGAAATATCCTACATTCACGCTGAAGGCTACCCTGCTGCCGAAATGAAGCACGGGCCTATTGCGCTGATCGACGAGGAAATGCCGGTGGTATTTATTGCTACTCAAGGCCCCCAGTATGAAAAAGTGGTGAGCAACATACAGGAGGTGAAAGCACGGAAGGGCAAGATCATATCGATTGTTACCGAGGGCGATACCGAAGTGCGCCGCATTTCCGACTACACAATTGAGGTGCCCGACACGCCAGAATCGCTTAACCCGCTGGTTTGCTCTAT
>CAIVQI010000363.1 GCA_903908015.1 uncultured Bacteroidota bacterium | reverse complement strand
TGGATGAAGAGGCTTTTGGGGTGGATGGGGGTGATTTTTTCATACAACTGAAGGTATTAAGTCAACTAAGTGTAGAGGTCGTCTAATTTTTGGCGAATATACTTCGAAACGGCGAACCAAGTACTCAAAAAACTAATGCCAAGGGCAATCATCAGTAGAGAAACGGACAGCAAGAGGAACATCACCGGAAGCCCGTCGACCTGTAGCTGGGGGGCATAATACAAGATAGCGGATTGCAACAGAAGCAACAGCAAAAGGGTTATGACCCATCCCCATACCGCTTGCCACATCGAACGGCTGAGGTAAGGCGCACGGATAAATTTGGGCGTAGCCCCGACCAATTGCATGCTGCGAATCAGAAAACGCTCAGCATAGAGGGATAGGCGCACACTGTTGTGGATGAGGGCGACAGCAATAAAGGCCATAAATAGCGCCACGCCAGCCAAAAACCAAAGGATGCGCTGAACGTTTCGGTTGATAAGGTCGAGCAAATCGCGTGGATAGAAAACATCACTGATGCCGGGTTGACGAATCAGAAACGTTCGGAGCGACTCTAAACTATCGCTGCGCACCCAATCCGATTTCATGTGCACTTGAAAAGAGGCCAACAATGGGTTGTATCCTAAAAAATCGAGAAAGTCTTCCCCCAGCTCCTGCGAAAGTTCCTTGGCAGCGCTGTCTTTCGATACAAAACGAACCGTGTGAACACCTGGGTAGAAAGAGAGCTGTTTGTCGATATTTTCTGTTTGTCGGTCGCTTGCATCTTCCTTCAGGTATACCTGAACCTGCATTTCTTCGCGCAGCAGTGTACTCAGTGAACCAAGTTGTAGCCACAAAAGGCCTATTACCCCCATGAGGAGAAGTACCATGCTAATCCCTGCCGTTGCCCACACCCGACTGCGCAAGGCACGCCGCTTAAAATAACCAGAAGTACCGTTATCCGACAATTTTTATGTTATTTTAGTCAATAAACACGAATAAAAATCCCCTACATTCATCTTCAAAAACTCCTGCAAAATGATAAAAAATTCCATCGGATAAGCCTTCATCCCATCAAAATTCCGTATTCTAAACGAAAATCGGAGGGTTCATACCCCTATTTTTGCGGCTACTGACAATTAACCCATGAGTGAATATCATTTTGCAACGGAGGAACAAAGATGGCAGGCCTATTGGGAAGAAAAAGGCATATACATGACACCCGACGACCCGAGCCGTCCGACCTATTATGTTTTGGATATGTTCCCCTATCCTTCGGGCGCAGGTTTGCACGTGGGTCACCCATTGGGTTATATCGCCAGCGACATCATGGCGCGTTACCACCGGATGCGGGGCTTTGCTGTTCTTCACCCTATGGGATTCGATGCTTTCGGTTTGCCGGCCGAGCAATACGCCATACAAACCGGCCAACATCCGGCCCAAACCACAAAAGAAAACATCAAACGCTATACAGAACAACTGCGTAAGATGGGTTTCTCGTATGATTGGTCTCGCAGTGTAACCACTTGCGACCCATCTTACTACCGTTGGACGCAGTGGATCTTCCTGGAACTATTCAATAGTTGGTACGATCGAGAGGCGAACCATGGGGATGGCGGTGCACGACCAATCCATGAACTGATTCGGCACTTCGAACTTCATGGCACTGCCCGGCTTCATGCGGCTTGTTCCGACGACGCACCTGCCTTTGACGCGGGTGACTGGAAAAACTATAGCGAAACCGAACGTGCTGAAAGGCTCATGCACTACCGTCTGGCCTACCTGGCCGAGGCCCGGGTGAATTGGTGCCCGGCCTTGGGCACGGTACTGGCCAATGACGAGGTAAAAGATGGCGTTTCGGAGCGTGGCGGCCATCCCGTAGAAGCCAGAATGATGCGGCAGTGGATGTTGCGGATCACCGCCTACAGTGCACGTTTGGTCACTGGACTCGACGCGCTGGATTGGTCGGATGCCATTAAGGAGCAACAGCGGCACTGGATTGGGCGGTCGACCGGCGCCCGGGTTAGGTTCAGCCTAGAAACGACAGAAGCGACAAAAGCAAGTCAGGAAGGAAAAGACGTACAACCTACATCTTCGGAGGCTGAAGAACCCATCGAGGTCTTCACAACCCGTCCGGACACCTTGTTTGGGGTGAGTTTTCTGGTGTTGGCCCCCGAGCATCCTCGGGTGATGCAGCTTAGTTTACCTGAGCATCACGAACGCGTTGCGCAATATGTGGTTCAGGCACAACTCCGTTCAGAGCGGGAACGAATGGCCGAAGTGAAAAGCGTGAGCGGTGTGCCCACCGGCCGCTATGTGATCAACCCCCTGAATGGTAAGCGCGTACCGATTTGGGTCGCCGACTATGTGCTTGCCGGTTACGGCACTGGCGCTGTCATGGGCGTTCCGGGCAGCGATGAACGGGATTGGCGTTTTGCACGACACTTCAAACTGCCCATTTTGGCTGTCGTGGAAGGTACCGATCCAGAAAAAGGTGCCGCGGGCGAGCGCCATGCGCGCATGATCAACAGCGATTTTCTCAACGGCTTTACGGCAGAGGAGGCCATTCCCCTGGTGATCGATAGACTCGAATCGCTCGGACTCGGTGAGGGCACCACCCAATACCGCTTGCGCGACGCCATTTTTAGCCGTCAACGCTACTGGGGCGAACCTGTACCCATCGCTTATGGTGCGCACGGTCCAGTGGCGGTCGACCCAGCCGATCTCCCCC
>CAIVQI010000362.1 GCA_903908015.1 uncultured Bacteroidota bacterium | reverse complement strand
ATGTCGATTTCATTGTCGAAATGACCGATGTTGCAGACGATAGTTTTGTCTTTCATGCGCAGAAAATGTGCGCCTGTTACGATGTTGTAGTTACCTGTAGCCGTCACCACGATATCCACCTGGTCAACTACGGAGTCGAGGCGCTTTACCTCATACCCCTCCATAGCCGCCTGCAAGGCACATATTGGGTCAATTTCGGTCACGATCACCCGGGCACCGGCACCTCTAAACGATTCTGCTGTGCCCTTACCCACATCACCATAGCCACAAACGACAACCACCTTCCCCGCCATCATGATGTCTGTGGCACGACGAACAGCGTCGACGGCCGACTCGCGACAACCGTATTTATTGTCAAATTTGGACTTGGTGACCGAATCATTCACGTTAATGGCGGGCATGGGCAATGTGCCTTCCCGCATGCGGCGGTAGAGACGCGCCACCCCTGTGGTGGTCTCCTCCGAAATTCCGCGAACGCCTGCTGCCAATTCAGGATATCGATCCAACACCACATTGGTGAGGTCGCCGCCGTCGTCGAGTATCATATTCAAAGGCTTGCCGCCTTCAAATGCGTGGAGCGTCTGTTCGATACACCATTCATACTCTTCTTCCGACATGCCCTTCCAGGCATAAACAGGGATTCCGGCAGCGGCAATGGCCGCAGCGGCATGATCCTGGGTCGAAAAGATATTGCAGCTCGACCAGCTGACTTCGGCACCCAGTTCCACCAAGGTCTCGATGAGTACCGCGGTTTGGATGGTCATATGCAAGCAGCCGGCAATCCGCGCACCTTTTAGCGGCTTCGAGGCACCAAATTCGGCACGGAGGGCCATCAATCCAGGCATTTCAGCCTCTGCCAAACGAATTTCCTTGCGGCCCCAATCGGCCAATTCGATGTCTTTTACTTTGTAGGATGCGTTTGTTTCAATCATATTTATGCTTATTAAACGATTCTTTTGTGGGTTTCTATTGTTGTTGTTTGCGCAGCAATTGAATATTGCTGCATGGGTCGAAATTTTTCTGCCTGCTTCTTCTTTTTAAAGTTGCACCAGATTCTATCTTAGAATAAAGCGGCGTAAAAGTACGCTTTTTAGGCTAATAATGCGACTATTTTTCTTGCTGGTGTCCGTTGCTTCAATCCGTATTGACTCAATCGCACATGATCGCCTTTGCTGGGAGGGGTTTTCTGGTGTAAATAACTGGCTATTTCGGTCTGACCGTGCCACTGTTTTCGGTCTGACCGTGCCACTTTGATAGATTCACTGACTATTCCGGTATAAAGTGGGTCACGATTCCGGTATAAAGTGGGTCACGATTCCGGTATAAAGTGGGTCACGATTCCGGAGCAAAGTGGGTCACGATTCCGGTATAAAGTGGGTCACTTTGAGCTGGTAGGGTAAATTTGGACAGCAACTTAAGAAAACTTAACCTTGCTTTGCTTATGAAAAACACAAGACGTAAACACAGCGATGCCTTCAAGACCGAGGTTGCTCTAGAGGCGATTCGGGAACGCAAGACGCTCTCTGAACTGGCGCAGGAATACCAGCTTGCTCCCGCTCAAATCAGCACGTGGAAGGCGGAATTTCTGTCTAATGCGCAGATGGCCTTTGGCTTCAAGCGCAAGAAGGAAGATGCTTTAGACAAGCAAACAGATGATCTGTATAACCAGATTGGCCGCCTCAAGATGGAGAATGAGTGGTTAAAAAAAAGTTGAAATGAGATATTATGAGGTCATGAAGGTCATGGATAAGCTCTACACGCAAGATTGCACCTTGGGTAGCCGTCGCTACGCGGAAACCCTGAAAGAGTATGAATGATCGATCCTGCCACGTACAAATTTCCATACCTGCTTGGTGTGTGGTACTCCCCATTTGTTGGACCACTAATGGCCTTTTCTTAGTTTGTTTTTATACAAATTTGTGATTGTTATTGTGGCTGTTAATAACGGGAAATAACTCGAAGAGTTATTCTCGTTATTAACAGTTTGTTCGAGGATGTTTTTCATTCTATGCTGATTTTTTGTACAATTCGATTGGGGATATTCGACCGATACCCTGATGCGCCCGGTGGTTGTAATGGTCTATATACCACCTTAGCCCAGTATACATCGCACGGCCATCATTCATAGGATGTAGGTAAACATAGTCATACTTGATCGTTCGCCAAAATCGCTCAATGAAAACGTTGTCGATAGCACGCCCCTTTCCATCCATGCTAATCTTGATGTCGGATCGCTCTAGATACTCAATCCAAAGGGAACATGTAAACTGGCTCCCCTGGTCTGAATTAATGATTTCCGGATGCCCATGCGTTGAGACAGCCTTTTTCAAGACATTTAGCACGTGGGTGGCATCT
>CAIVQI010000361.1 GCA_903908015.1 uncultured Bacteroidota bacterium | reverse complement strand
GGCTCCCACCCTGCCGTGATGGAGAAACGGATCGCGCGGCAAGACTGGACTTTTGTATACAAGCCCCGAAATGTGATGCTCACCCGACGTGAAAAGCTGTTGTTGTTTTGGGAACAAATCACGGGGCGTCGTGTGTTTGAATATCGTAATTATACGGAACTATAAACAGCAGCCTTATATTCCATGACCAACGCCATCCGTTACTTTTATTTTTTGAGCTTGGTGATTGGACTTTTGGTTGCACCGGCTTTTGGGAGTCTGTATGCCTCTGCCGGTAGCGCCTTAGCCTCCATTTCAAGAACCACAGTCACCGACACCACTAGGGTTTATGTCATAGAAATTCTTGAAGAAATAGCACCAGGTGCATGGAGAATCGTTCAAAGGGGCATCAAAGAAGCCGAAGACCTGAAGGCAGATTGGGTGGTACTCAGAATCAATACGTATGGGGGGCAGGTCGACGTGGCCGACAGCATTCGAACGAGGCTCCTCAACACCTCACTTCCTACCATTGCCTTTATCGATAACAATGCTGCTTCGGCTGGCGCGTTAATCTCCATTGCATGCGACAGCATCTACATGCGCCAAAGCGCCAGTATGGGTGCAGCCACGGTCGTTAACCAAACCGGAGAGGTGGTGCCCGACAAGTATCAATCCTATATGCGGGCCATCATGCGGGCTACGGCGGGCACCAATGGCCGAAACCCCCGCATTGCCGAAGCCATGGTTGATCCTTCGGTTTCAATTCCCGGCGTTATCGATTCAGGTAAGGTCCTCACCTTTACCAGCGACGAGGCCATAGCCAATGGATTTTGCGAAGGCAAAGCCGAAGATCTGGAGGAAGTGCTCCGTTTGGCGGGGGTGAATGAACCCTACCAAATCGTGAAGCAGGACATCACCTCCACAGACCGATTGATTTCTTGGCTCATCCATCCTGCGGTGAGCAGCATCCTGATCCTGCTCATTTTGGGTGGCATATATTTCGAATTGCAGTCACCCGGCATCGGCTTTCCCTTGGCCGTTTCTATCGGTGCTGCACTCCTCTACTTTGCACCCCTGTATCTGGAAGGATTGGCCGCCAATTGGGAAATCCTGATGTTCTTGGCCGGAATAATCCTGCTTGCCGCCGAAATATTTGTGTTGCCTGGCTTTGGCGTGGCGGGTGCAGCCGGTATCTTGTTCATGGTCTTTTCGTTGGTCAGCAGTTTGGTGGGCAACGACGGATTCGACTATGAGTTGCCCCAGGCGCGGGGTGGACTCGGACTCATGCAAGCGATGGTGGTCGTCATGCTTCCCGTGGTATTGGCCTTCTCTGCCATGGTGTTGTGGGGACAAAACCTCCTGAATACCCGGGCTTTTCGAAAGCTCGTACTCGATACTACCCTGGCTTCAGCAGAGCCAATAACAAATATGGCGCCTGAATTATCCATATCCATAGGCCTTGAGGGCGTGGCCCTCACCGATCTTCGTCCGGTTGGCCGGGTAACATTCAATGGGAAAAATTTTGAGGCCCAAGCCCGCTTTGGGTACATCGAAAAGGGCGATCGGGTACGCTTGGTGGAGCAGGATCGTCTCACCCCCTTAGTCGATAAAATAGTTGAAACGATTTGAACGGCTATAATGCCCTTCAAGTGGTGGAACATCTGTATATTTACCTCCCGTACAAAGCACCCGTCCTATGGCGAAATTCATCTTTGTTACGGGCGGAGTAAGTAGTTCCCTCGGCAAAGGCATCATATCTGCTTCATTGGGGAAGCTCCTGCAGGCCAGGGGATACGCCGTCACCATACAGAAGTATGACCCCTACATCAACGTCGACCCTGGAACACTCAATCCCTACGAGCACGGGGAGTGCTATGTGACCGACGATGGGGCTGAAACCGACCTGGATTTAGGACATTATGAGCGTTTTCTGAATGTCCCTACCTCCCAGGCCAATAATGTAACTACTGGAAGAATCTACCAAACCGTCATCGACAAGGAGCGAAAGGGCGATTATCTGGGCAAAACCGTACAGGTCATTCCCCACATCACCGATGAAATCAAGCGCCGAATGCAGCTTCTGGGAAAATCGGGCAAATACCACATCGTGATCACCGAAATCGGGGGCACCGTTGGGGATATCGAATCGCTCCCCTACATCGAGAGCCTCCGACAGCTTCGGCTCGAACTGGGCGACCGCAATTGCTTGGTGATTCACCTCACCCTGATCCCTTACCTCAGTGCCGCAGGGGAACTCAAAACCAAGCCCACCCAACACTCCGTGAAAATGCTGCTCGAACAAGGGGTTCAACCAGACATTCTGGTGTGCCGCACCGAGCACCCCATAGGTCGCGACCTCAAACGAAAGGTGGGTTTGTTTTGCAATGTGCAGCCGGATGCAGTCGTTGAAGCCATCGATGCACCCAGCATTTATGAGGTCCCCCTCAATATGATGCGCGAAGGACTCGACATCATCAGCCTGCGGAAACTGGGGCTACCCCATGAAGGAGAGGCCAATATGGAGGAATGGAAGACCTTTATCAGCAAACTGCGCAAACCCACGCACACCGTAGAAATCGGTCTGATCGGCAAATATGTGGAGCTTAAGGATAGCTATAAATCCATACAGGAGGCGCTTTTACATGCTGGCGTACAGGCCAACACCCGTGTAAACCTGCATTGGATCAAAGCGGAAGCACTCGCCGACCCGTCGCATCTCGATCATCTCGTCGGACTTGACGGCATTTTGGTGGCCCCGGGCTTCGGAGAGCGGGGATGGGAAGGAAAAATCAATACCATTCGTTTTGCAAGAGAACGCAAGATTCCATTTTTAGGCATTTGCCTGGGCATGCAATGCGCCGTCATTGAATTTGCGCGGCATGTACTCGGATTGACAGAAGCCAATTCAACAGAAATGCAACCAGGAACCCCCCACCCGGTAATCGACCTCATGCCGGATCAAAAGGAACT
>CAIVQI010000360.1 GCA_903908015.1 uncultured Bacteroidota bacterium | reverse complement strand
TGTGGCCCCTGCCGCATGGTTGGGCCAGTGGTGGAGGAATTATCCAACGATTTTGCCGGTCGTGCAGTGGTCGGTAAGGTAGATGTGGACGCGAATCCAGGCATTTCTACCCGCTTCGGTATCCGCAACATTCCCACCTTGTTGTTTTTTCAGAATGGCGAGGTGGTCGACAAGCATGTAGGCGCAGCGCCCAAGCATGTGCTGAAGGAGAAACTCGAAGCTCGGCTGTCTTAAGTTTGTCGGATTTTATCGGGGTTTTTCGCCGCTTGCGGTGGGAATAGTTCGATGGTTTTATGTTGGGACTGAAACTACCTACTGACCCGCGTTGGGCCAATATTGCCGAGAAGAGTATCGGTGAAATTCTCATTGACCATGCTTTTTGTGAACAAAAAGCGGCCAGCACCTGCATTTCCCTGATTGTGCAATACGCGGACCGGGCCGAACTCGTGCAGGCCTTATCGCCCATTGTAGCGGAGGAGTGGGGTCATTTTCGGAAGGTGTTGAAAGAAATGGACGCGCGGGGCATCAAGCTCGACAAGAAAAGACGCGACGATTACGTGCAAGGGCTTCTGGCTTTTCAACGGAAGGGGGTGGGGGAGGATCGTGTCTTGTTGGAGAAACTGCTGACTTGTGCCCTGATTGAAGCGCGCTCGTGCGAGCGTTTCCGATTGTTGTCGCTCGAATGCAGCGAACCCGCCTTGCGCAGTTTCTACCACGAATTTATGGTGAGTGAAGCGGGCCACTACCGGCTGTTTATGGATCTGGCCGAGCGTTACTTGCCCCGCGATGTGGTGCGGCAGCGCTGGCAGGAATACCTCGATTATGAGGCTGAGCTGTTGGCGGGAATGGAATTCAGAGGCGATCGGGTTCATTAAACTCCCCTGTAACCCACTCTGTAATCGCCTATTTATTTTCCCATGGCAGAATCCATTGCATTCCATACCACAGGTCGACGCGATAGATACCACGAACTTTGGCCGCAACTCGACGCCCTCACGCGGCATGAGCCCGATTTGATCGCGAACCTGGCCAATGCAACCGCCGCTGTAAAGCAAGCGTTTGGCTTTTTTTGGGTGGGTTTTTACCTGGTGCGTGGGCCGGAACTCGTTTTGGGACCATTTCAGGGCCCTGTTGCCTGTACGCGCATTGCCATCGGCCGCGGCGTATGCGGAACGGCATGGGCCGAAAAGCGGAGCATTTGCGTGGAGGATGTGGATCTTTTCCCCGGACATATTGCCTGCAGCAGCGAGAGCCGGAGTGAAGTGGTCGTTCCCATACTGGTAGGGGATACCGTGGTGGCCATCCTGGACATCGACAGCGATCGTTTGTCGGATTTCGGCGCAGTTGACGTAGAAGAACTACAAAAGCTGGCCGCGATGGCGTCGGGTTGGTTTGCAGGAGATCGTTAATATACAAACACACTGCGAAGCGTCAGTGAAAAAAAAGACTGCAACCTTATAGAATCAAATGAAGCAGGCAGCTGAGTTACCAAAATTTGGTAACTTTGGAAAAAAAAGAAGGCATGGGAAAAAACACATCAATATCCTTGGGTAGTCATTTCGAGAGATTTATCGAATCAACTGTTTCAAAAGGGCGTTTTAGTAGCGCAAGTGAAGCTGTGCGCGCTGGATTAAGACTATTGGAAGAAGAGGAAAACCGTGTAATCATTTTGCGCAACGCCATCCGTGAAGGTCTTGACAGTGGTCGTGCTGTCGATTTCGATCCAAAGAAACATTTATTAACGCTTAAGTCCAGGAAAAAGAATGGCTAAGTTTTACTTAACCAACAAAGCAATTGAAGATTTAGTTGATATCTGGACGTATACCCTTGAAACCTGGTCTGAGAATCAAGCAGAAATTTATTATGCGTTAATCATTGATTCTTTTAAAGAATTAGCCAACAATCCAAGTCAGGGAAAATCATACGAATTAGTTGAAAGAAACCTTCTTGGCTTTAAAATCGGTCAACATATAATTTTTTATAAAACATTAGCAGAAAAGGAGATTGAGATTGTCAGGATATTACATGGGATGATGGACATAAAAAATCACCTGTAACGCCCTGATAAGTCCACCACGATATTTCTAATCAAGCCTTAAAACAAATCCCGCAGAATCGAATGGTATGCTGACACAAAGGCAATTGTTTTTGCGCCACCTGGCCCAAACCAGCGATGCGCCCCTTGGCATTGAAGCAGTTCGGGCCGAGGGCAGTTGCATCTGGGATGCACACGGCCGACGATACATCGACC
>CAIVQI010000359.1 GCA_903908015.1 uncultured Bacteroidota bacterium | reverse complement strand
CGTGTCCTGGCCCAATCCACGCACCTCAGCCATCTGACGGAGGCCCTGAAGGGGCGCATCAGCACGAAAAATTCGTCCGCCTGCCAGCGGACTCCAAATCATCGGGGGGATGTTACGCTCATAAAGGAAATCGACCTGTCCGTCGGTTAACGGCTGCGGATGAAGGAGGTTCAGCTCGATTTGATTGGTGCAAAGCCGCAAATGGATCCGCGACTGCAGGAGGCTGAACTGGGCCGGAGAAAAGTTGGAGACCCCGATTTGGCGCACTTTGCCCGAGGCCACCAGGCGGACGAGGACTTCGGCCACTTCGTCAACCTGCATCATGGGGCTCGGCCGGTGCAACAAAAGAAGGTCTATATAGTCGGTTTGAAGGCATTGTAATGATCGGTCGACCGAATACTCCATATGTTTCCGGCTATAGTCGTAGTGCTTCACCCGGGTGTCGGGCCTCGATTCACTCAACAGCTGTATCCCACATTTGGTCATGATTTTGATGTCTTGTCTTAGGCTTGAATTTCCTTTCAGCAACTGGCCAAACAGCGCCTCATTGCGGTAGTCGTTGTACAAATCGGCATGGTCGAAGCTGTCTATGCCAAGCTCGAGGCAAGTTTCCACCAGTTCCCTCCGTGCATCAGCCGACAACTCCTGATCGTTCCAGCGCCATACGCCATAGGTGAGCTGAGACAGGCTAAATTCGGGGTTTAAGGTTATTTGTTTCATGGAATAGGGGATAATTGAATGGGTTTCGCAGCATACGGGACAACTGAATTCAGTGTATTAGAACACGAAACATCATGTAAGTCTTAGGGGCGCATAGGTGAGGGGCGTTGCGGGGGTTTCTGGGGGTATGCGTTTTTGCAAACGCGCCAGTTTTTCATTGGGGAGAAAGGGCAACACATAGCGGGCAAATAAATCACACTCCTCGAGCAGGGGGTATCCCGAAAAAATGAATGACCGGATTCCCATGTCCATGTAGCGGTTGATTTTTTCCAGGATCTGGTCGGGGTTTCCCACCAAAGCGGCGCCGCAGCCGGATCGGGCGCGGCCAATGCCCGTCCACAGCAAGGCCTCGGCGTAGCCCTCCCCATCGGCCGATGCCCGGAGCTGTGACTGCTGTTGCACACCCATGTTCTTTGCATCTTGCGACCGATTTTTCATTCGTTCACCTTGCAAATCATCCAATTGGCTCATCAACCGCTGCGTGTATTGCACTGCCTCTTGTTCGGTTTCACGAACCACGACATGAACGCGCAAACCGAAATCTAATGTACGGCCGTGGCGCTTGGCCCGTTCGCCTACATCTTGCATGCTGGCGTTCAGCCCCTGTTCTGTGTCGGGCCACATGAGAAACACATCGCAATACTGAGCGCAAACCTCACGGGCTTCCGGCGAAAATCCACCGAAATACAGAAGGGGACCTCCGTTTTGCTGGTAGGGCTTCACAGGGTCGGTGGGCAGGTCGAATTGGTACAGTTCACCTTGATGCTCAATGCGCTCTTTTGTCCATGCCTGATGAAGAATCTCAATAATTTCCCGGGTCCTTTGGTAGCGCACTTCACCCGGCTCCTGCATTCCCGGCAGGTCTGAATTGATGACATTTAGGGTCAGTCGGCCCTGCAGTAAATGGTCTAAGGTACTTATGGTGCGTGCCAGCATGGGGGGATGAAGTTCACCAAAGCGATGGGCCACCAAAAGGGAAATGTTGTGGGTGAACGGCGCCACGGCCCCGGCAAAGGTGAATGGGTCTTGCCCAGTCATGTAGGAGGAAGGCAGCAGAATATTGTGGTAGCCATGCGCATCGGCGCGGGTCACCATATTCCGGCAATGGGAATAATCACTGCGTCGTGCCGGGTCGAGGGTCCCTAAGAATTCCGTGTCCCCGCCACATAAATCGGCGAACCACGCCATTTCGGCTGTACGCTGAGGGGTTCTAAGGGGAAGTTGTTTCATTCAGGCGGGAATTTACATCAATGGGGGGGCTGAACAAAAATAAGTCGCACCTTTGATTACCCCTTACTTTTCGGCCAAAAAAACAGCTGGCTTGGATGAATCGGCCTATTGAAAAAAAAATCACTGTGGTGGCTGCTGTGGTAGAGCGAAACGGCCGCTTTCTCTGTGTGCAACGCGGGGTATCGGATAAAGTGTATCTTTCAGGTAAGTGGGAGTTTCCCGGAGGAAAAATCGAGGTGGGTGAGACTGAAACCGAGGCTCTGGCGCGTGAAATAAAAGAGGAGTTGTCGATGACGCTGCTCATTGGTCCAAAGTTGATGGTAGTGGATCACCTTTACCCCGACTTCCTGCTGTGTATGCATGTTTATCGGTGCACCTCGCCGGATGAGCCTCAGCTCCATGAGCACTTGTCGCACCAATGGCTTGGGGGTGATGCGCTGATGCAATTAGACTGGGCTGAGGCCGATATACCGATCGTTCGGCGGTTGATGGAAAGCGGTTGACTAACCCCGCCTTTTTACTTGTTTTCGTGATCGACCCACAAGAGCTTTTCTGTATCAAATCCCATGGCCCGGGCCTTATTGAGGTACAGACTTCGTATGTCGGGCGGTACCGATGGCGTACGCGACAAAATCCATAGATAATCTCGGTTGCTGCCACATACCAAGGCGTAGCGATAGTCCTCATCCAACACCAATACATTATAACCAGCATAGAAGGGGCCGAAAAACGACACCTTCAGCATACCCACGGTGTCGGCCCCCACAAAACGCGCCGTTCCACTGGCCTGACGCCATTTTTTTTTAACGGTATCATATCCACGATTCACCACACGAACACTACCGTCTTCGTTCAGGGTGTATTCCGCAGTTGTTTGGTTGAGGTTTCGCTCGAAAACCAGGTCATACCGGGCTATTTCATACCATTTACCCAGATAACGGATCTTGTCGAATGGCGACACCGCGGTGAGTCGACCCGGAATGGTCTGACATCCCCAAAAGAACAGCAGCAATAAAACAGCGCTGATTAGCGTGAAGGTCATCCGATTCATATTCGTTGTAAGTGCTTTAGTATGGGATGGCGGGCGTCGAGTAACCAACGGGAATATGGATGTGGGCGCGCGCCGAAACCCGCATAAAAGCGCTGCAAACCAGGCAGGTCGGAGCCCTCAAAATCGAGCGTCAGGCCCCCATACTCAGGTCTATGGAGGATGTGGTCGACCAAGCGGTGCATCCCCCCCATGTGCAACGCGGCGCGACTGCTCCCGGCGAATTGGTAGACCAAACGGTCACCCGAACGAAGCAAAACGCAGCCACACAGCAACTCCCGATCACCCATCAATGTCCACAGTGCCGCATTCTGATTGCCCAACAAAACCTTGAGTAGCCGACTTAAAGCGCGGATTTGTTGGGCCGATAATCTGGCCTTTCCTGCCACCTGCGAAACAAAAAGCCGTAAAAACGACTCCGAATCATTCGACTGAACAAATTGAAGGCCATCCATGGGCCGAATGAGGCGCCGGTGGTGTGCCGAATATCCTGCTCGGGCCGATTCAGGATCAATCAGCAATCGGTAGGTCGTTCGCGCGATGACTTGCCATCCATCAGGCATTTGCCTGGCATCAGGTGGGGCTTCGTCGACCTGGAACTCCAGTAAACAAGCCCCCTTCAACACCCCAAGCCTGGCATTCGCCATGCTGTGGGCCAATATGCCAGCTGATGGTTTGTTCATGCCATCGGGGGTAAGGACCGACAAATGCTGCACAAACCAGGGTTGTCGATACTGCCGCAGCGGCCCCCATCCCCGCGGCCAAATCGGAAAGCGACCGCCATCGGCGAATTGTAGCGCACCCCAACCCGGGGCAACCGCATCCAGGTAGGCCGTATGCATATAGCCGGCTGAACCCCCGCAACAGGCCGCTACACAGGCGTTCCACTCTGCATCGTCGACCTGTGTGCGGCTCAAAAGCTCCTGTCTCCCTAAGCCATCAACCATGCCCCGCTGCCTCCTTCAGCACTGCTGGATATACCCCTTCCCATCCCTGCCAGGAACCGAGGCCCGACAAAGAACTATTGTGCCAAAGCGTTAGCATTTGTCCACCCACATCCCGCACTTCCCGCACCAGTGTTCGCACCCGTTCCACCGCTTCGGTGGGCGACAAACGCAGGTACTGCATTAAGGTCACATCCATCACACAGGTGGGGTGTAGGGTGATGGGAAGCACGCGATCGCCAAGCAGGTCATAGAAAGGGTGTGGCGTGGCTGTTCCACTTCGAAAACCTGTTGCCCCGGCATATCCCATGCTGTATTCGTCTTGAACACCCAATTCATGGAGTCGAATGATCGTTTCTGGCCATTTGATGCACAGAAAATGCTGTCGACTTCGGGTAACCTTGGTGCCGAGCTGCGCTTCAAGCCTCTTTTTCTCCAGTTTTAAGGCATTCAAATCCCTGTTGGAGCGATAAGAAGGATGAAGTCCGACCGCGCCCTCCTTTTGCAGCTGTTGAACACAGTCCAAAAACGCCTTGGTCGTAGGCTTATGGGCCTGGTCGTACCCCCCATAATCGCCCATCTGAATAAAAAACAGTGGATGAACACCTGCGGCCTGGTGCCAATGAGCCATGAGCGCATAGGTGTCGAAGGGGTCTACATGATGAAACCAGCAAACCTGTAGGCGCTGTCTGATTTCAGCCCATCGTCCGGCCGTCAGGTCACGCATCGTCCCCAAAAACTGCTTCAACGGCGGTTTGTGGCGATAGGCATACATCTGGTCGATGTCGACCGTAGGAACAAACCGATAGTGGCGTACGGGTTGTGGATATTCGGGCCACCACTGTTGTATCAGCGCGGCCAAACGCAGGGCGTAGCGGTCCACCAATGCCTGATCGAGCCAGCCCTGTTGGCCGCGAAGGGTAGCCAATGGCTCCGGCCTGCCGTGGGCATCAGTAGCATGGGGAAGATACTCTTCATACCGACTCAACAGGTAAAAGGATGCGGCGAATGGATCGAAGGGCACGTCATAAATTCTGTGCGTGCGAAAGAAAACGGGTAAATCGCCCCAAAGGGCAGGGGCCTCATCCACGGGCGACACCCCCCTGCGGTAGAGCAGGTCGACCGACCGTATGCTGATGCCCTTTTCGAGTGACATAGGGTCCTCGCCATACACCAAGAGCGGGCCCTCACACATCATCGCCTCCTCTCGATTGAAGGTTAGGACATATTCATACCCCAATATATGCCGCAGAAGGACCTCGACGCTGTATTGCAAACGTCGGCTGTCGCGCTCAGCGTAGATCATAATCGCCTGGGGCCTGTCCACGCCACGAATATAGGCAGTTGGCGCTGCCTGTGGCACATTCCACCCACATTATCCGTATCTTTCGGGTTATGGTTTTTGTAGCCCCCCGCCCATTCCGGCTGTTGATTTTGCTGATGGCAACACTATTTATTTTGGAATCCTGCGCTGCACATCCCAAAAAACGGCGGCGGACGCGGTGCAACACCTGCCCCAAACACCTCCGCGGTCAGCTCTTCGAATCGGCTCCTTCACAACCACAACATTCGTACACCCAACCCCTCACATGGACATCAACGAACTGCTGATTGAACGACTGAAGCAACTCGAAGAAAAGTATTCTGCGGCCGGACAAAACCTGGACGCATATCTCGAAGGATTGTTGTATTCAGAGTACCTGCCTTATTGGGATTATAT
>CAIVQI010000358.1 GCA_903908015.1 uncultured Bacteroidota bacterium | reverse complement strand
TAGAACATATCACCCCCTACCTCCTGCCAAATGTCATGAGATCCAGCAAACCCGAGGTTAAGTACTTGAAATGAGGGTAGCCCCCCCCACAAATTCCTGTAAGCGCTGCCAGACACGCCCAAGTGGGCCCTAAAATTGGGTTGCATCACAGGGTCGTAGCGCCAAACCCCAAACAGGACTGTATCCGGCCTCAGATATTGAAGGGTATCATAATAAAAATCCGTTAGCCGATAGGCCTTCGGCAGGCGGGAAGGGCCATCGCGTTTGGCCGTTCGTGCGCTATCAACCATGCTGAACGCAGCAAAATCACCAAAAAAAACGCCATTGTGGGCAAGCAAAGATGTAGAATGAAGGGCCGTTAGAAGTCCCGCCAACAGCATAGCCCATCTGCCCAGGGATGGCATCATTCCAATCCCTCCACTACATCCAATAAGATGCGGGTGAGTCGAGGTTCCGCTTGTGAAGCCGCCGAAACCACACTTTGGAGGGTCACAGGGCGTGGCGTTTCGGGGAAAGCTTCATCGGTAACCACCGAAATGGCCATGCATCGCATGCCCATTTGACGGGCCACGATCACCTCTGGAACCGTACTCATGCCAACAGCATCGCCACCCATCAGACGCAAATACCGGTACTCCGCTGGTGTTTCAAGGGCTGGGCCTTGAACAGCCACATATACACCCTGATGCAGGTCGATCGCATGCCTGGCGGCTGCTTCGCGTGCCAAACAGATTAAATCAGGGTCATAGGCTTGGCGCATATCCGGAAATCGCGGTCCCCAAGCCGGATAATGGGTTCCCCTGAGGGGGTGCTCCGGGAGCAGATTGATGTGGTCGGTGATGAGCATGAGGTCGGTCTCTTTAAAACTGGGGTTTAGTCCACCCGAGGCATTCGATAACAACAGATACTCGGCGCCCATGGCTTTCATGACCCGCACGGGCAGGGTGATTTGCTGCATGTTGTAGCCCTCATAGTAATGAAATCGTCCTTGCATGACCACCACCGACTGTCCCTTGAGTCGGCCGAGGATCAGTCGACCGCGGTGACTTTCAGTAGTACTCACAGGAAAGTGCGGCAGTTGTGTGTAGGCAATACTGAGTTCTACCTCCACTTCCTCAGCCAATTTTCCCAATCCGGTGCCCAATATGATACCAACCTTCGGTTCAATAGGGGTTTTACGGCGGATGTATTCAAGTGTTTCGCTGATGCTGGCGTACATAGGATTCGATTCTTTTGATAAAAAGTGTCCGGTCTTGCTCGTCGAATCCGATCTCCACGGGCAGGTATGCGAGCGGGATCTGAAGTTGTTCGAACCATGCCGCGTGCATGGCCAGTTTTACAAAATCTTTCTCGGTGCATAATATATACCGATTTCCTGAGCTTGGAGGAAATGATCTCCAGGCTTCTTCAATTTGGCTGAGTTCAGCCTGTTGGTATTCGTGGTGATCGGGATATTCCAAGTGCTTATACGCAGGACCCATTGTTTTAATATAGGTGATGAGCGAGTCGGCATGGGCAATGCCGGTCACCACCACAATCTGGTCGGTAGACGTCAGGGGCCATTCAGGAAATGGCTCAATAAAGACAGGTTCACCGTATTTAAGGCTGGTGAATAGAATGGTTTGATGTGCTGCAGGCTTTACCTTGGTCTCATAGAGTTTCTTGTCATATAAACTTAACTGTCCCGGCGTTTTGGTGAATACGATCAGGTCTGCCTTCCGTGCCGCTGCAGCCGATTCGCGTAGGTTTCCAGCAGGCAGGAGATAGTCGCGGAAGAAAGGCCTGTTGAAATCGCTCAAGAGTAGGGTTAGTCCACCTTCAACTTTACGGTGCTGTAGGCCATCGTCAAGAATAACGGCACTCAAATAGGGTTGGATTTTAAGCAGCCGACGTATGCCTTCTGCGCGGTCTTCACACACAGCTACCATCACGCCTGGCAGCTTGCGGTAGAGCATGAAGGGCTCATCGCCAATGGTTTCTGGTGTATCTGCTTGATCGGCCAAACGAAAACCCTTTGTTTTGCGGCGGTATCCTCGCGAAAGTATAGCAACGGTAGGAAACAAC
>CAIVQI010000357.1 GCA_903908015.1 uncultured Bacteroidota bacterium | reverse complement strand
TATATGAAGATCGATAGCTATCGTCCACTGCTTGATTCAGCCACACACGCCAACCCAGAGGCCTTCCGGCGAAAATTGGTTCATTTCATCGATACCGTTCTGACCCTCACCCAAAACGATGTGAATGAATGGGACGCCCTCAATCATCCTGTGCACCGCAACCTCAAAGACCAAATGCGCGACAAAGCGGGTCGGGGCGTGATGGTGCACGAATGGTTGCAGCGCGATGTGTATGCCGAAGTGCTGCGACAGGCCCACAGAAAAAATCCCAGACTCAGGCTCTACCTCAACGAAAGCGACATCCTCACCCGACCAGGAACGCGATACATGGAATACACCAGGCTGATTCGGCAGTTGAAAGAACGAAAACTGCCCGTGCATGGAATCGGGTGTATGGCCCATTTCAAGCCCGAGAACCTGCCATCGATGGCCACCCTCGAGGCGCGTCTCGACAGCCTGGCCAAACTCAGGCTGCCCATCAAAATAACAGAATTTGATGTGCAATTCGGACAGCCCATGCGGCCCTATGCCCAAACGGCACAAGAACTACAGTTGCAAAAGCGATACACCGAAGACTTTCTCATGATGTGCTTTTCACACCCTGCTGTAGTGGGAATTTTGATGTGGGGATTTTGGGAAAAAGCCCATTACCACCCCGCCGCTGCACTATGGGACAGCGCCTGGAACATCAAACCGAACGGACAAGCATGGCGCGAGGCCGTATTCCAAAAATGGTGGTCGCATCATACGGTTCATCAGTCGGTTTCACGTCAAAAGTACCAAGTCCGCCTGTTCCACGGTGAGCATGAGTTGCGAATCAGCGATAGCGAAACCGGAGAAGAATTGTATCGTTCGACCCTATTTGTCGGAGAGAAAGGCCAAAACCTTAGTGTCAATATCAGAAAATCAAGCGAAATACCATAAATTTGTCATGTATGTCGATGACCCAGAGTTTAGTCGAGCCCAAAGAGGCCTTCCCCTACAAACCCCCAACGAATGAGGTTCGTGCACGATACGCCCACATATTTTCCCTCAAAGAGCCTCTGCCACCCCGATTTTTTAAAGTGCTGTTCGACAAATTGGTGGCCACGGTCCTGCTCATGATCTCTGCACCCATTTTGCTCCTTCTCAAAATTGCGTACCTGATTGAGGGATGGCTCATACCCGAAAACAAAGGACCGATGATCTTCTTCTATTGGGCTGTTAGTCGGGGTCGCCGCATACCTAAATACAAAATCAGGCTCATCAAAATGCGGTATATAGAGCCCATCGGGGCCAGTAAGCACGAATGGATCGCATTTTCGGCCGAATGGACCCCCGACAGCCGCACCTATGTCGGGCAGTTTGTGAAGAAGTTCTACCTCGACGAATTGCCCCAGTTTTGGAGTGTTTTGGTGGGCGACATGAGCATCGTAGGTCCCCGTCCACTGTCGGAACTGCATTTTGAGCGAGATTTGGCACAAGGAAACATCACCCGTAAGTTACTTCCCGGCGGCCTGCTCGGTCTGGGGCACATACTTAAAGGCACGCCGGAAATGGGAAATCCAGAGCCCGAGTATGCCTATATCGACCAGTACCTCAAACGCAGTTCTCTCAGTTTGCTCTGGCTCGACCTGCGCATCATTGGAAAGGGAATACGCCTCATGATGAAGGGTGGTGGCCATTAATAAGCACAACAATCCACGCGTAAAGCTGAGTTGTGTGGTATTTTTGTTGGTATGAACCCCAGCCATTCAACAACAGAATCCCGCTTCAGACTCCCAACAATTCTCTTACTCGGAGGAAGTGGCCAATTGGGCTTTGAATTGAAGCGAACCCTCGCTCCGATGGGTCAAGTGAAGTCGCCTACCCGCGCAGAACTGGATCTGTCCGACTTCCATCGCCTCATTCAATACATCAGAAATGTCCAGCCCGATGCGATCGTGAACGCTGCTGCCTATACCGCAGTAGATCAGGCCGAGCGAGAGCCCCAACAAGCTGATGCCCTCAACCATCTGTTGCCCAAGCTACTGGCAGAGGAAACCCAACGGACGAAAGCGCTACTCATTCACTACAGCACCGATTATGTGTTCGACGGCACCCAAACTGAGCCCTACATCGAGGAGCATCAAACCAACCCACTCAATCAGTATGGAATCAGCAAGCGGGCAGGAGAAATGGCCATAGCAGACGCCAACCCCCACCACCTCATTCTGCGCACCAGTTGGGTGGTAGGAGCCTATGGGCACAATTTCATGCGCACCATACTCAAATTGGCCGCCAGCCGAAGCGAACTCAAAGTGGTGGGCGATCAAGTCGGCGCGCCCACATCGGCACCGTTAATCGCCGATACCACCGCCCACATCCTGCGTCAATACCTGAGCGTTTATAGGCCATACACCAAAGCGACAATATCAGAACAAAACAAAAATGCAGATTTCCCCTTTGGGTTATACCACCTCACAGCAGGCGGTGCCACCAATTGGCATGCGTTCGCGACATACATTGTTCAATTGGCTCAAGAAAGTGGACGAAATCTGATGCTTGGTCCAGGAAACATTCAACGCATCACCACAGCGGAGTATCCAACACCAGCCACAAGACCACGAAACTCCCTCCTCAACACAACCCGACTTCGGAACAATTTCAATTTACACCTTCCTGATTGGCAAGAAGGAATTAACTACCTCATGAAGATTGGGTTATGAACAAGTTATCCACATTTTTGCTATATTTGCATCGGTTTTAACTGCCACTGAAACCCGCATCTAGTTTTGTACTTCGCTCTATTTCTGCTCGCATTGGCCCTCAGCATGGTCTCCATTCCTTGGGTATTGGTGATGGCCAGGCATTGGAATTTGCTCGATGAGCCCGACAACGAGCGTAAATTGCACGCTAGGGCAACACCATCATTGGGAGGAATCGGCATCATGCTGGCATTTTTTGTGGGCTTGCTGGTGATACAGGGGATGGAGGATTACTACAAAATGGGGGTCATTGCCTTATGTCTGGGGGTTCTCACCTTGGTGGGCATACGCGATGATTTGTTTCATATGAAGGCGCAGCACAAGTTGCTTTGGCAATTGGCGGTGGCGTTGATTTTTGCTGTCATGATGTCGCATTGGACATACTCATTACGAGGTTATTTCGGTATGGAGCAGTTGCCATTTGCTATTGGGTTCGGGTTCAGTGTCCTGTTTCTCGTGTTTTTTACCAACGCTTACAACCTGATTGATGGCGTAGACGGGTTAGCCGGTAGTTTGGGGGTTTGGATCTGCCTTAGCATGGGTTTGGTTAGTTATCTGGCTGCCGATCGGGTCTTTGCCTTGATGTCTCTCACACTGGCCGGCGCTATACTGGGCTTTTTACGCTTCAACTATGCCCCGGCTCGAATCTTTATGGGGGATACAGGCTCGCTTACAGTAGGCTTTATGCTGGCCGTTTTTGCCTTGAGGTTCATGAGCAGAGAATCATACAAATTGGATGACATTCTCCTTCCGCTATACAAACATGCGCCATTGGTGGCATTTTCATTTCTCATTATCCCGATCTACGATACCATACGGGTGATTTTCGTGCGCATCAGTCGAAAGAAATCACCATTTGAACCCGGGCGCGATCACATCCACCACGAGATGTTGAATACCGGCTTTCAACACAGTGCAGTGGCCTTGTACGCCCTTGTGGTGAATATTCTCATTTCTGGCAGTGTGGTTCTGTTGGTTTATTCAAACATTCACCCCTACTCCATCATGCTCACGCTTTGTGTTTTGATTTGTGCATTGCTTCCGACGGTGGGAATCAAGCGCGGAATCATTCGGTTTATGCTGTACGATTTATTGCCTGCATTAAAAGGGAATGGTATAAAAAACAGCGCGCACAATGCAACAGAGCTAATTTCTGATGGGCCTAAGGTACTCGAATTTCCCAAAGAACCGGAGCAGCGCGTGGGAGGAAAATAGGACAATAGTTCCTATAAAGGGCAAATAGTTCTTAAAAAGGGCAACGAAATTAAAAAATTTTTGCCCAATGTTAAATTATTAAAAAAAACGTTTGCAAATGTCTGCGACACTTCTTTTCTTTGAGCAAAATTTTTGTTCACCCTTCGGCCTGACTGCCTGAGCGTGGGCAAATTCCCGCCGCTGGTCGTGTGACTGACGCGGCGAAGCTGTGCCAAGGCAGGAGTTGAGGGACTTTCCAAAAAGTCAAAAAACGCGATCAATTCATGAAAATAATGGTAACCGGCACCGCCGGATTCATCGGGTTTCACCTGGCTGAACGCTTGCTCGCCGAGGGGCATGAGGTGGT
>CAIVQI010000356.1 GCA_903908015.1 uncultured Bacteroidota bacterium | reverse complement strand
TTCAGCACCATCATATTCATCAATGTAAAACTTTGTGCCAACAGGCAACCAATTCACAACCAAGTCTCGGGCACCACCATAGTAACCATCCGGATCTTTATTGTTGCAATAAGATTCAATTTCAACAACGATATCTTCAAACAATGCTCGAGGTCCTGCCGGGCCTTGATCCAAGAATTCAGGTGTGCTCATCTTTTCAACCAAATCAACAAGATACGGATCATAGAGAATCCATTCCTTGTCGGCGTTCCAAGTATACCAACCTGCGCCGTGGCCAGGACTAAAAAGAATCGCAACTTGCCCGTCCCGAATAACTTTCTTCACTTCAGGCGGTTCGATAGATTCAACATTAACAGTTTCAGTAGTCATAAATTTTCTCCGTTACGGTGTATTTAATCAATCGTAAGGGCTTAATTTTTTCAGTATCAAAGTGGCGATTAGACTCAGCACAACAAAAATAGTTATAATACCGAGAAACCACCAAAAGTAACTCACTTCAATGCAACCTTCATAGCTTCGGCGATTTGAATCAGAGCGCCTTCAATTTGCTTGATTTCATTGCTCAGAGGATCCAGAATCGTAGGATCGTCAGAATCAAGGCACTCACCGAATTCAATTTTCTTATGGCTCAGCATCTCAGAAAGAACCATTGATTCTTCCATCATGTTGCCGTAATCCATACCGATATACGGATTCTTTTTTGCAACCGGTGCCGTAGTCACCACAGGCGCCGGTGTCGTGGGAACAGAAACTGCCTTCCTTACGAAAGCGGTCGGAGTCTTCCATGAAATCTTGGAAAACAACCAGTCAGGTACCGAGACACGGACCTTGTAGTTGGGACCAGTAAACTTGACAGAAGCAGAACTCATCGGAATCCAGGCTTCTTTGCCATCTTGGCGTTGAACCAGAATCGCCTTGGCGGTCTTGGCTTTTGAAACACCATCAATTGAGTAGAAAGCAACGGTACGCATTATCATTCCTTACACAAGGTCAACTTGAACATCAACTAAAACAGAGTTATTTGCGTCAACATTATAAACTTGTTGACGGCGACCGATACCGGTTATCTTGGTCTTTGTAACACCTGTTTGACCCAACCCAAGAGAAACCAGAGTAGAGGTCACAGCAATCCGTTGGTGAGTCAGAGGCATATCGAAGGCACCAGCAACCGTGGTGACAAACCCAACGCCATCGCAAATCACACGGATGCGTTGGTTGTTATTCAGACCTTGGACAAATCGCTTCGTTCGCATTTCAGTTTCCTTATCAATCAACAGAATCAATTATACAGGTTTTTTTGCAATTGTCAAGTGGCTTTGTTGTTGTTTTTTTGCAACATTAACCAAAAGCAATTAATGCCAACAGGATACTATTAAAAAAGAAACCTATTGCATTACTTAGAATATACAGCTTATCATTATTGGATATTGCACGGATGAGAAATAAAAATAATCCCGTCCAAACTAACAATACCATTTCAATCGGAGGTAAGCTTGTCGCATATCCGAGAATTACTTTAATAGTCGGTGGTAATGTTGCCGAATGGATCAAAACCATTCCAATGTAACCACAAATCTCGGAAATTCTCTTTTCGTTCATCATGTTTAGATTGTATTCCAAACTTGCCGAATTGTCAAGTGTCGTATGGAAACAACAGTTGCCCAAAAGCAACACTTTTTTGTCAACGGCTCCGAAGGCTCCGGCGTTTCCTTCCTACACAGCAATTATGTTGTGCAATCCTTAAGGAGTATCCTATGAAACTTATCGCAACACTCATCGCCGGTCTTTTTGCCACTTCCGCATTTGCCGCAGAACCTGCCAAGAAGGAAGAAAAGAAGGCTGAAGCCAAACCTGCCGCTTCTGCACCTGCTCCTAAGAAGGCCGAGCCTGTCAAAAGCGAAGCAGCCAAGCCTGCTGCAAAAGCCGAAGATAAGAAAGCCGAAGCTCCTAAGAAGTAATCCAACCAGATACGGATTATCTCTTACTGATGAAGATAAGTGGTATTTGATAGATGATGAAAGTATTCTCTCAGGATACCGAAACCGATATCAAACCACCGATTCATTTGAAGATGATGGAGTCGAATTAAGTGATACTGTCAAAGAAAGACTTGCGCTTGCGAGACAGTTAGCACTTAAACGCTATCAAGAGAAGTGGGGCTAGTCCCCACTTTTTTATTTCCTTTTATTTAAGAGCATACACAAAAAATGCCATAGTGCCGCTCTCAGACACCGCACCATTGCTTTCCAATGATATTGCCTATAGTTCACGAGAATTCACGGGAAGTAAAAGAGTAACCATCTTCATCATTCCAATCATATTCAGGATTGAACCATGGGCGAGAATCTTTTTTACCTTGTTCATTATGAAGCAGGTTCTTGTGTCCATCAGACCTGACGAAACCAGGTGCCTTTTCATTCTCAATCATTTGAACAAACCAATCATAGTCTATTCGCTCATGGTATTCATCCATGATCACTTGATCCTTCAGAAATTCTTTGTATTTCTTCCACGAAGTCAAACCATCGTATTTGTATCCCTGGAAGGTAAACGCCCAACCCCATGAAGCCTTACCGATATGATATTCTTTATCATACCGATCACAACAATCACAGAGATTCTTTGCAACGTAATAGTTAGTTCCCATTATTCCACCCCTTCGATAGACAATAAGATAAAACCTGCATACTGATCACATCACCACTCAGAAAGTAAACACGCCAGGTATTATCATATTCATGGATGGCAAGAACATTTGTACCATGCAAATGGTGTAATGGTTGAAGTGTAGATGGTTGATTAATCCACATTCGTTGCATCATTCAACTCCGAAATGTTTTACAATCTGTCTGGCAATAATAGCACCCATATCATCATCACGGTGACTGTGTTTTAGTGAAACTAATTCACATTCCTTAATAATTAACTCCGCAAGTTTTTGTGCTCGACCAGCAACCTCAGGTGCAGCATAACCAGCCTCTAGCATTAGTTCTTTCAATCGGGGATTCATATAGTTACCTCATAGGATAGGAACGACCAAATGCATTACAGAATGCTTTCTTCCAGTCCTCAGGAACATCACAGTCCACATTCGCAATAATACCCATTCGAACCAGATGGTGCTTGAAACCACCCCAAGAACCAACTCGCAGTTTTTTTACGGCCGACACGGATGCTTTGGTAGTTTTATTCATATAGGGTATTATAGAGGAACACAGAGGAATTGTCAAGGGGGTAAAATTACTTCCAGAATGATTTCCTGGCCGAAAAATTTTTTTGCGAGAGTGAAATCCGAAAAGCGAAATCTGCCGAAGGATAGGATGAGATAAGGATCGTTAGAGCAGCGTAGACCAGGTCGAGAGGACTCCTTCCGACTGTTCCACCAACAGCCCCTAATCTCCACTGGCTTCTGCTATCAACCTTGCCAAATCCATCAGCTCCAGGTCACAATCAGCACTCCCGCTATCATCACACCCAAGAATATAAAAGCCATTGCCTGCCACCCAAGCCATAGGGTCAAAAGCCAGGCCAATCCTATCCAAAAGGCCAGTATCAGAGGTAGCATCCAGTAGAGCATTAGAAAGCATCGCCTCCTCCGTAATCCTCATCCGTTCCCCAACCTACCGAGGCCAGAGCGGAAGCAGCATCGCCATCCATTTCACCAGGATCCGGATCTTGCGGATTATCCATCATGGATGCAGCTTCCATGACCCACCGAACAGGTACATCAAATTGACGTGCGATTGTCTCAAAAGAAGCACCAGTCTCCACGGCTTCCATCAGGTCAATCACCAGGCTACTCATTCTGCTCATCTTAACTCTCCAAAGTGTAAGGCTTGTTCCACTTACCAATGTTCACACGGAAATAGTAAGCAGTATTGAAATAATCGGTTTGAATGTCACTCTCATCATACCAATCAGCAGACTTGAGAGCAGCAAAAGCCTTTGCCAAGAATTCCTTGGACTTGCCAACAAAGTGCTCGTGGAACCAGTAGGGATTCACATCAATACCAAACTTGCGGGCATCTTCACGGTCGCCATAGTCGGCAAAAAAATCAATCTTGCCAGACTTCACGGTTAGCACAATCGTGGAATGATTCCGAATCGACAGCGTGCCTTTGACACCATACCGCTTCAGAATAGGCTTCAGGTTCGCAGCAATGCGCTTTTTATCGTCTTGATTGATATAAGCCATCTTACATTCTCCAGAAATAAATTGCAAAGGGAAAACCAATCAGCACGGCCAGAATCGTGGCGTGGAACAGGTCAATCAGGAAATCTCTCATCATGGTGCCATTGTATTCCAGAAGCGGCAAATTGTCAAGCCTTAGTGACCTTCACGGCACTCGGCTTCCGATTGGCACGGGCGGCCTTCACACCGACCGGGTTCTTCATGGCAGCGAGCTTCGCTTCCATCTTGGCGATCCGTTCGGCCTTCTTAGCAGCACGAGCAGCGGCTTTTGCGGCCCGGTGGTCAGCCTTCACTTGTTTAGCGATAGCACGCTCGCTCTTCAGCACACCACGGAGCCGAGCAATGATCGCTTTCTCAGCAGCGATAATCTCACGAGCAGCAGCCATACGGGCCTTAGCCAGAGCAAGGTCCTCACGCATTTGTTTCAAATTAGTCATTTTAAATTTCCTTTCAACCAAGGGTGGACACAGAACCACCAACCACCGTACCAACGGCAATCAGCGACACAAAAACAAAAAGCAGGATCATCAGGATTGTCATATCAACCTCACTTATTACAGAACCAATTATAGTCGGATCCACCGAATTGTCAAGTGGCTCCGTGTGTTGTTTTTACGCAACAGTCAGCATGGACGCAGGAACACGCCATTGCCCAGCAGCACCACAGTTCACCAGAACGTTCTTGGTCATCACCTTGACCACAGAACCAGTGACCTTACCACCCAGCTTTGTAGAGGTAAACACCACATTGACACCAGGGTATAACTCAGACTTGACCACAGCGCCAATCATCTTGCGCTTGAGATTAATGGCTTCAATGATTCCGTTCATCTCACCAAAGGTCAGGTCAGAGTTCAGAATGGCTTGGGAAATTTCAATGGCTTTCATAACTTATCTCCGAATCACAGTATGGGTATAGGATAACACAGGTCGGTAAGAATGTCAAGTGGCTCCGTGTGTTGTTTTTACGCAACAATCTCTTTGGCAGGGAAGAGGATCTTCCCATCGTATTCCAACTGGTTGCGCTCGAATTCGGTCAAGTAGTCGTCAGCGACCACCTTGTAGCCGAGGATCGTCTCCATATAGAAATCGGAGCTCTCCTCGATTTGAGGCCGGACACGGTCCACGATGACCTCAATCATATCACACTCATCCACATTCCGAATCACATAGTCGGAACCACCCTTCGGCTTCCAGTATTGAGGGCACTCACCGGTGCCGTCCCAATCGTGGGCGCCATAATTTTCATAGACTTGGGTGGTGATCAGGAGCTTGGTCATAGTGGCTTTCTCAATCTATGGAAGGAGTATATGTTAGGTATGCCCAATTGTCAAGAGGCTTCGCCGTTGTTTTTTTGCAACATTAGAAGGTGTTCAGAGCAGGTTCATAGGCCGCAATGAGCTCACGCTCCCGTTGGTATGCAGGCTTCCGCCCACGCACGACCTCCATGACTTCATAACGCAGCTGCACATTGGGATTGTCCCGAATGAAATTGCAGAGTGTCCAGTCCTTGTTTTCACGCTTGGCACGGCTCAAGTGCTTCTGAACACGGACCTTTACAGAACGAAGAAAAGCACGTCCGCTAGCAACAGTAAGCCCGATATAAGAAACACCACACTCAGGAGCTTCAATTCGGTAGAGGACATAATTTCGGTCATTTCGTTTCTTTCGCATTATGGAAGAATTATAAGCCAATGCTACCGAATTGTCAAGAGGCTTCACCGTTGTATTTTTACAACACTTTAGCCATAGGGAAAGTTATCGATTTCATCTTCCCATTGATACCGGCTATACATCTCCTCATACATGGCATCCTGGTCTTCCAGATACTCCTGGTATTGAGCATCCACGACCTCTTCACGGAGCGCTTCAGCAATGACTTGGAGCTCAGCGTTAATCAGAGACTCGACTTGTTGAAACAGATTCATATAGCACCTCATCTAACGGAACACCGTCTATTCTACACGATACCGGCGAATTGTCAAGCGCCAGTCCAGGTGATGTTCTGAAACTCACCACGCAGAATATTGCCTCGGGCAAAGTTACGAGCAGGAGCCGCCCATGAGGCAGCCTTCAGAATGTCGCCAACCTTAAACTTGCCGTCATCTTTCAAACAGATAAAGGAGTGAACGGAACGGCCTCGACCTTCACGACCGGTGCAGACCTTGATATACTTCGAACCAACATCATACGATAGGCTCGAATCAAAATCTTCCTTCATCTCCTGACGAATGCGAACCTTCACAGGATCATCAGTAGAATCCAGAGCCCACCATGCGCCATAGTTGGCACGGATATGGTCAAGATAAGCAGTCAAATCCATCATTTGGCAAGTCCTTCACGCAGAGCAATAAAAGCACTCTCACGAACCGCAGTATCGAAAGCCTCTTCAAAGCATTCGACCTTTGAGAGCTTCATCAGTTCTTTTTCAAGGTTGGCGTAAGAGAAACACCGCTCAATCGCCGTTGCAACAATCTCACCCACGGCGATGTTGCCAGCCTTAGTAAACATTCCAAAGCGTTCCATATCAACCTTTCTCATCACAGGATCAATTATATGCAGGACTCGGCAATTGTCAAGACTTTTTTGCGTTGTATTTTCGCAACTTTTCTTTGTTGCTTTTAAACAACACCGGGATTGGTTGTAGTTTTATTACACCACCTCCTGTAATCCTACTACAGCTTTTCCTATGGCACCACTACTATTCGGTAACTACCCGTTATGGTGAAAGTTAGGCATTATCTACTCCGCAAACCAGTGGGACATTTATCATTATAACAAACATACCCCATTACCTTACCATATTCAATACCACATACATGGCATCCTTTTGGTTTATGATTGTAATCGAATTGGTGCCATGTATTTCTTATAGCTTCAGCATATCCAGAATCATATACTCTTTCTAATAGTATACGAAACATTTCGGCGTGTTCAAATCCACCTTCTTTTAATCCCTGGATTGCACTATCTACTATTTGTTTTCGATAGTCGTTCATGGTTCAATTCCGAAATGTTTTAGGATTGCTGTATAACCAGCAGACCCATTGTGAAAACTGGCATCGCTAATATCAGCACATTCCCTAACAATCAACTCAGCGAACTTTTCAACTTCTTTCTCGCTCAATCGCCAGTCGCCTTCGGCATCGTATGATAGCATACCATTAGCAACCTGTTCAGCAAGTTGTTTAATTCGTTCGTTCATTCTTTTCGACTCCAATTATCGTGGATTATAAATCCGCCAATC
>CAIVQI010000355.1 GCA_903908015.1 uncultured Bacteroidota bacterium | reverse complement strand
CTTCGAAGGCCCAAACGAAGGGTCTCCAGCGGAATGACGTCATTCGATGCAATGTTGCCTAAATTCACATCGCAACCTATTAATTTGATGAACCAGGTCTGCTGTGCCTTGTGCGGCGCCTCCCACAGGATTTTTTCAGCTGGGATTTGGGTGAGGATTTCATCCACCAATCCCGAACGAACCTCACCCGTCGAACGGAAAATGCCGACATTACCGGCCTCCCGCGCTTCGGCAATCACCCGCTCCGACCCGGCCTCTAGTTCGGCCTTCATCATGGCAATCCACTTGTAGGGTGCAATAATTTTTTCGGCATCTTTGGAGCCAACCTCCGACAACACCCGGAAATCCTGAGCAAATGTGCGGATATAGGCGCACTTTTCGTCATGAGCCATCTCGAGCGAGCCATCCGAGACTTCCACATATTCCATGTTGAACCGCTGAAGGATGCGCCTGTACTCCTCAAGCTGACCCCGAATCAAAAACAGCTCAAATAAAGTGCCTCCGAAATAACAGGGAACGCCAGCCGAGCGGTAGAGGTCAAGTTTCTCCTGGAGATTCGGGGAAACATAGGAGGTGGCCCAGCCCAATTTCACAAAGTCGATGTAATCAGCAGATGTACTCAGCAGGTCCTCTGCCTCGCGCGTGCTCAGGCCTTTGTCCATGACCATGGTCAGGCCAGATGTGCGGGGTTTTTCGGGCCGCGGTGGAATATGGGATAACGGATAGTGCATAGTTTAGCGATACTTATTAATCAATGTTACAAAGCTATTTAGCTGGCGGGCATCGGGCGCAGCTTCCAAAAAAGCATCAAAACCCCCTGGCTCCAAATCGAGTGCTGTTTGCAGAGTTTGAAGGGCATCCGTTTGCAAGCCATTGTTGAGATAACAAGCCGCCTGCAAGAAGAAAAAGAGACTATTATCGGCGTGTAAATCCTCCCCCTCGGCCAACACGAGTTGCGCTTTAATGGAATCACCCCGATCGAAGTACAATTCAGCCAGCAATAATCGACCGCCAAGGGAAGCCGGATTAATTGACATCACCTGCTCGAGTGCCGACTCGGCCTCTTTCAGATCGCCCAACTCCATACACACCTCAGCCAGACTAAACCAATAATTTTCTTCGGTGGGGTCCAGCTCAGCTGCCTTGCGGTAGTGATCCGCCGCACGGACAAAATGACGATCGTTTCGCTCGCAGTTGCCGAGTCCATACCACGCATCGGCATAAGCGGGTTCCGCCGATAATGTTTCGCCGAAAAATCTACGGGCCTGAGGGAATTCGCCTCTTTTTTCGTGGCAAATTCCAACGCCGCACAGCAATATGGGATCACTCCCATTCAGTTTAAGCCCCTCGCACATCGATGCATAGGCCTGGTCAAAATCTTTGAGGTTTAGGTAGGTGAGTCCTTGGTGGTAATGGGCCAACGCAATGTTCGGATCGATGGTGATTGAATAGTCGAACGCTTTCAAAGCCCGTTCAAAGAGCCCTGTATCGTTGTAAAAGGTGCCGAGGTATTACCAGGCATGGGCGTTGTAGGGTTCCTCATCAATAATTTGCTGGTAGCGGACAATGGCCCCCTCGATGTCGCCCATTTCCTGATAGGCCATGGCCATATCTAGCATGGCTCGTTCTTTTAACTCCTCATCTTCGGCCGGCTCCACGAGCACCTGGTTCGCCATGCTCAAAGCTTCTGAATATCGGCCTAATGTATTGTAGATTCCGGCCAAAATGCCCATGGTGAGCACATCAGCATTACCCGACAATTCTAAAGTTGTTTTTAAAAAGGCCTCGGCTTTTTCCCATTCACCCCTAAGCAGATGAATCCGCCCGTGCACGCGGTAAAACTCCATGTCTTGTTCACCCGTTTCGCGGACCTGACCAATCAGCTCCTCCGCCTCGTCGACCAAATCCCGATCAAGCAGAAGATTGGCCTTTCGGATCAAAAAAAAGTTAGACTCGGGGTATAAATCACGGCCCATTTCGACCACCACTTCCTCTTGCTCCAGG
>CAIVQI010000354.1 GCA_903908015.1 uncultured Bacteroidota bacterium | reverse complement strand
GAGGCCACGGGCGAGCACAAGGGATACCTTGCCGGGTTGGAGAAAGGCCGTAAGCGGGGCAGAGCGGAAGGCATCAGGGAAGGAATGGAGAAGGGTAAGTTGAAAGGTATGGAAGAGGGTAAGTTGAAAGGCCTGGAGGAAGGTAGGTTGAAGGGGCTTGAGGAGGTTAAGATACAAATTGAAACCACGGTAGTCAACCTATTCAAAAGGAGGACTTCTATTTCAGTTATCGCCGAAATACTGCAAATTGAGGCGGATGAAGTTGAGCGGATTATTGCCCGAACCGGGCTTTTCTGAACCAGGGGTGATGTATTAATTTTCCGTTCTTGAGCGTATAAAAATCTCAAGAAAAAAATAATGTAACGAATTGCATTAAAAAGGAAGATCATCAGCTCCGGCGGCGTCGCCCGAGTTGGATGACGACAACGGATCAGGGGCACCTGAATATGTGCCCGAACCCATATTGGAGGGTGCGTAGCCGCCCGAACCCATATTGGAGGGTGCGTAGCCGCCTTGTCCGCCTGATGTACCATACGACCCACCTTGATCCTGACCAGCAGGGGCAATTTTCCAGGCACGTATGTCGGAATACCAACGACCGTTGTATTCCCGGCTTTCAAGATCGACTGATACACGTACCCGCTCCCCTTCGCGCAGCGGAAATTGATCGATTTTTTCCCCCATCAGACTCATAAATATCTTTTTGGGATATTGGGCTGATGTTTCAAGCAAGAACTCTTGCTTGCGCCAAGTATTGCCCGTGCGGGCCGACTGACCGCTAACGAGCGGCATGATCTGGATGATCGTTCCTTCTACTTCCATATTCTGTTTATTAAATGTTTTTTTGTGTACAAAAAGGAGAAATCTGTACCCTCAGGTGATTGGCTTAACCAGCGTTCCATGAAAGCATGCAGTCTGTGGGGTTGATCGGCTGGACCTTTCCATAAAATCTCAATACGAGGGGCCGTGCCCCTGCGATGAACACCTCTTAAATAAAGAAATGGGCCTTTTGGTCGTCCGAAAAGCGCATTCAACCACCGTTGAATACTTGAGCCATCCCCGCGAAAAGTATAACACTGATGGTCATCACACCCCAATTCTGCATCTCTGGAGATCCAGCGCTCGGCTTGTACCAATTGAAATCCAACCATGCGGCTGATCTGCCCCATCAGGCAATCCAAAACCAATGAGTAGGTTTCTGAAGACGCACCATGGTCGGTGGTAAAAGCGAAACCAGCTGCACCTTGAGCGGTTACCAACGGCACAGACATTGGCGTACGGACATCTTCGTCGCCAAAAAACGCTTCCTCATAGGCCCGTCTCACACGCAAAAAAGTGTCATTCATTCCGCCTTGATCTAACCAACGCTTCATATCGTTCCGCTGACGTTCTGAACGAACCAAACGGCGACGGTTGAGTTCTAAGGCTTGGCCTACTGTGGCTGTTTCTTGAATTCGTGTATGAGGCAGATGACCCACAATTTGAAGTAATTAAATCCCACAAATATAGCAAAGGATGCTATTTTTGCCAACGCAAACCCCCTTCGGAATCAGCATGTTTTTGCAGTTTTTAGGCGCAAGCCGACAAGTCACAGGCAGTATGTACTTGCTGGAGCTCGATGATGGCTTCCGGATATTGGTAGATTGCGGACAAGAACTGGAGAAAAACCCCATTCCCACAGCCGATATCGGATTCGGCCCGTTCCCATTTGCACCACCAGAAATCGATCTTGTTTTGCTCACGCACGCACACATCGACCACAGTGGGCGCCTCCCTACCTTGTTTCGGCACGGTTATACAGGCGATGTGTTGTGCACCCTCCCCACCTACTATTTGGCATCACTCCTCCTGGCCGATAGTGCGCAACTCATGCGCAAAAAAGCGGAGGCCCAGCAGGATCGAAACCGAAAACGAAAGCAACGCAGACTGGGGCGAGGCGGAGAATCCGAATCGGCGGAATATACCGGACGTGACGTCGACCAGAGTTTGTCGCGCTTCGTGCCGGTCGCATTCGGTGAACCACACCAAGTTCGGCCCAACTTAACGGTCACATTCAATCCCACAGGCCACCTTTTGGGTGCAGCCAATATTATAATTGACGTTCGGCAAAGCGACGGATCTGTTTGTCGCATCGCCTTTAGCGGGGATGTGGGCCGCTATAATTATCCATTGTTGAATGACCCCGTTCCTCTTCCCCAGGTCGATTATCTCATTTGCGAAAGCACCTATGGCGGGCGCACGCATACCGATCATCAACAAGCTGGAGAAATTCTTGAGGGCATCATTCAGGAAATCTGCGTAGAACAACCCGGCAAACTCATTATTCCTTCGTTTAGTGTTGGGCGAACGCAGTCGCTGCTCTTTGTATTGCATCGCCTGCAAATTGAAGGGCGACTGCCTGAAATTCCCATTTATGTAGACAGTCCGTTGGCCATCGAAAGCACCAAGGCCTACCAACATCTCCACCGGTTCTTATCGGCCGAGGCCCGTGCGGTTCAGTCACGTTTCGATGATTTGTTTGCCTTCGAACAGTTGCACCTTGTTCCCCGCTTGAGTGAAAGCAAGGCGCTGTCTGAGCACTACCGACCATGCATCATCATTTCAGCATCGGGTATGCTTGAAGGCGGACGCATCCAACATCACCTCAGGCATCAGCTGCTGAACAGCATGGCCTGCATTCTCTTTATTGGTTTTGTTGCTGAAGGAACTTTTGGCCG
>CAIVQI010000353.1 GCA_903908015.1 uncultured Bacteroidota bacterium | reverse complement strand
GTTTCGATCGGGGCATTTGCGTTTATCGCTCATGGCGCTCAAATTGGTAGCGGCTCGGTGATTATGGAGCAAGTTTACATTGGTGCAGGGGTCAAAATTGGAAACGATTCACGCCTACATCCAGGCGTTCGGATTCTTCACGATTGTGAGGTTGGCAACCATTGCGTTATTCATTCCAACACTGTTGTTGGTTCTGACGGATTCGGTTTTGCGCCACAAAAGGAAGGACATTACGATAAGGTGGCCCAAAATGGCGTAGTAATTATTGAGGATTATGTTGAAATAGGGGCATGTTGCACCATAGACAGGGCAACAATCAGCGCCACTTGTATCCGAAAGGGAGTGAAGCTTGACAACCTGGTACATATTGCCCATAACGTTGAAGTAGGATCACATACAGTCATAGCGCTCAAACCGGTGTATCGGGCAGCACTCATATCGATCAAAATTGTGTTGTGGCCGGCCAAGTCGGATTTGCTGGTCATGTTTATGTGGCACCAGGATCGCAAATAGGTGGACAAACCGGTGTTACCCGGTCCTTGACAGAACCAGGACTGAAATGGAATGGAACTCCAGTGGGTTCCTATATGGAGAGTCAACGGCAGAACGCTGTTATACGCAGACTTCCAGAACTCATGAAACGACTGGAAGAGCTGGAAACTCGCTACACGAATAAAGACAACAACCCATAAACATCAGCGAAATCACAGGAATGGAGCATCAGCAAACCCTATCCCGAACAATTGAATTTAAAGGCGTTGGCATCCACACAGGGGCTGAAGTAACATTACGCTTGATACCGGCACCTGAAAACCACGGATTGGTATTTCGTCGCGATGACCTACCCGATGCGCCCTTGGTACCCGCATTGGTAGAATATGTTTCAGACACCAGTCGCGGCACTACATTATCGCGGTCAGGAGCCGACATCCATACCACCGAACACGTACTGGCTGCGCTGGTGGGTATGGGTTTAGACAATGTACTCATATCACTCGATGGACCTGAATGCCCGATAGCAGATGGTAGCGCAAAGCCTTTTGTGGATATGATCAAAGAAGCCGGAATTCAGGTACAAGACGCATCGAGAAAGTTCATTGAGCTCACTTCTACTTTCTGTTATTACGACGCGGAAAAGGACTGCGAAATCAACATCATTCCGGATACCAAAACAAGAATTACTGTGATGGTGGACTACGACTCTCCTGTTTTAGGCACCCAGCATGCCCACCTGTCGCACATCGGGAATTTCGACTCTGAAATTGCCCAAAGTCGCACCTTTTGCTTTCTTCATGAATTAGAAACCCTACTCGAACATGACCTCATCAAAGGCGGAGACCTTAACAACGCCATTGTGGTGGTTGATAAGGTGGTTTCCGAACCTGAACTTGATCGTCTTCGACAGGCTTTCCAAACCCCAAATATCCAAGTTACCGAGCAGGGCATACTCAATAATGTTCAGCTGCGCTATGCCAACGAACCAGCAAGGCACAAATTATTGGATGTTCTGGGGGATATGGCGCTACTCGGAAAACCCGTTCGCGCGCACATTATCGCCAGTAAGCCTGGCCATAGCAGCAACGCGGCCTGCGCCCTTGCGCTCAAAAAGCATTTACAAACTACCGCAGTCACATCACGTGATCTTCCGCCTCAGGTGGATTGGGAGGCCCGGCCACTCTATGACAGTGAAGGAATAGCACGGTTTCTGCCCCACCGTACCCCATTCCTTATGGTCGATAAAATCATGTCGATCACAGAAGACAGCATCATTGGCTGTAAAAATGTGAGCATTAATGAGGACTTCTTTCGTGGCCACTTTCCCGGAAATCCGGTGATGCCCGGGGTATTGATTGTAGAGGGAATGGCCCAGACTGGTGGCGTTCTTTGTTTGGGTAAAATGGATGAACCTTCCGCCTATTGGACGTATTTTGCACGCCTGCAGAGCGTGCGGTTCAAGGAAAAGGTTGTACCGGGCGACACCATTTTGTTTCATCTTACCCTCAAAGAACCCATTCGCAGAGGACTTTGCCAAATGCTGGGAAAAGCCTATGTGGGCAACCGCCTTGTAGCCGAAGCCGATATGACCGCTCAACTCGCCCGAAAAGACACATGATTCATCCATTGGCACTCGTGCACCCCGACGCGCAAATCGGTGAAGGCACTGAAATCTCCGCATTTTCTACCATTGCTGCAGACGTGGTCATTGGCGAGCATTGTTGGATTGGTCCCAACGCAACCATCATGGATGGCGCCCGTATCGGCGATCGTGTTCGGGTTTTCCCAGGGGCTGTTGTTTCGGCCGTTCCCCAAGACCTGAAATACAAGGGCGAACCCACGCTCACCTTTATTGGGCATGACACCACCATCCGCGAATGCGCCACCATCAATAGGGGCACACTAGATCGCCATGAAACCCGTGTTGGGGCGCACTGCCTTCTGATGGCCTATACCCATGTTGCCCACGATTGTTTGGTGGGCGATCATGTCATCCTGGCCAATTTAGCCACGCTGGCAGGTCATATTCGCATTCACGACTGGGCCATTTTGGAAGGGATGGTGGCCGTACAGCAATTTATTACTATCGGAGAGCATACTTTTATTGGGGGTGGCTCATTGGTCAGAAAAGATGTCCCACCGTATGTGAAATGTGCAAAAGAACCGCTTTCATTCGCTGGCGTCAATGTCATTGGCCTTCGTCGCCGCGGCTTCTCGGAAGATAGCATCCGTCAAATCGAGGATATATATCGCCTCATTTATGTTCGTGGCCACAATATGTCGAAAGCACTGGAGCTGGTTGAGCAGGAGACCAATACCAGCAATGAACGCGATCGCATCCTTCAGTTCATTAAATCGTCGCAACCAGGCGTCATCAAGGGGATGCTGGAATAAGCCTATGGTTGGATTAGGCGACACGGCATCTATTGACCTGCGCATGAACAAGGGCAGCAAACGATTCGAACGCGGTTGGCTGTTTAAACATCTTGACTTTATTGGCCAAGCATCCGAACAATGGGCCATCACCGGTCCGAATGGCTCAGGAAAAAGCACATTATTGTTATCGCTTGGGGGATATCTTTCGCTTACAGAAGGCAAACTCTCTTTACATTTTGCTGAGCGAGATTGGCCTGAGGAACAAATCAGCCGTCATACTGCGCTCGCTTCTCCATATCTCGACATTCCGGGAGCCTTAACGGTCCGAGAGTTGCTACACTTTCACCAACAACTGAAAGGCGTCCGATGGGGGTGGGATGCTGCAGAACAATTGGGTTTGAGTGGACTAAACAGCCATCTTCATAAAAAAACAGCTCAGTTGAGTAGTGGGCAGCGACAAAAACTGCGGTTGCTCCTGGCGGTAGGATGCAATGCACCGATCCTCTTATTCGACGAGCCTTGCAGTCACCTCGACCAACAGGGATTCGACTGGTACCGACAATTGATTCAACTCCCCCTGATGAAAAGTTTACTGCTGTTGGTGGCCAGCAACGACCCATGCGAATATGAAGGCATGAAGCCGCTCATCCATTTGTCGAAATCCGATTAAGGAATCGCCCTTTGTACATTTTTTCATACACCCGCCCTGTAAAGTTGTATTCAAAAGGGTACACCCCGCTCAATTCTACCTGCTTTTTGAGCGCTGTTAAACTTCATTATGTCCATTTCTGCGCATAAATGCGAGATATGGATGATTTTCTCGCTCGCCACGAATTTGGCATAGGATTTGGACTTTACTAAGAGTTGTTTGATCAATCATAGTGTTTTAACAGGGGAAGGAGTCGAAAGACTCCTTTTTTCTTTTGTCTTAGTCTATTCTGGGGTTTTTTGTGGAAACTTACTCTGTGAACAGTAGGATTACAAGAAACTTTTCGGTTTGTGGATGAATCAGGATACAGCCACTGCAAGAAACATAGACTTAAAAGGGGTATTCAGCCCCTGCAAGAAACATAGACTTAAATTGCTAACTGTGTTACATGCGTTCAACCAGCTCTAGTCTTCGACCAGGCAAACGGCGCAATATTCCCTTAATTTCCAAGCCAACCGTGGCCTGATACAAACGGGAAAGAGGAATTCGAGAACGTATGATTAACGTGTCGAGTGCCTCAACGCCATCCGCGCGCATCAATTCGATCACTTTAAGCTCATCCTCATCCAATTCGGGAAAGAGCTGTGTCTGAATACCACCAGCATTGGACAGCGCCTGCTGCCATCCCATAGCCTCCACCAATTGCGCGGCAGAAGTCATGATTCCTGCGCGATTGGACCGGATTAGATCGTGGCAACCCTCAGAAAATTGATCACCCACCCTTCCCGGAAAGGCAAAAACATCACGGTTATAGTCATTGGCCAAGGAGGCAGTAATGAGGGCACCTCCATCGCGCCCCGCCTCAACCACAACCACCGCATCGGCCATTCCGGCTACAATACGATTACGTTTCGGGAAATTTTCGCGCTCGGGTGGGGTATCGAAGGTAAACTCAGTGAGCAATCCTCCATCAGCCAACATGCTTTCGGCTAATTGTCGGTGTTGCTGCGGGTAAATTCGGCCCAATCCGTGCCCCAGCACGGCAATGGTTGGCAAACGGTGGCGAACAGCTGCCTCGTGGGCATGTCCATCGATCCCCATGGCTAGCCCACTGAGTACCACTACATTCAAAGCAGCCAATTCCCGGATCAGTTTCTCCGTGATTTGGCGGCCATAGGAGGTGGCCGAACGGGTTCCAACTACAGCCAAAACACGCCTTCCGTTCATTGGCAACAGCCCGAATCCGAACAGCAACAAGGGATGGTCGGGGCACTGCCGCAAGCGAGCAGGGAAGTCGGGATGGTTGTAGGGATATACCTTAGCACCCATCCTCCATTGCCGTTCAAGCATGTTTTCCATTCGACCAAAATCCCTAAACGACTGTATGGCCACTGCCGTTTTATGACCGACTCCCTCAACCGTGTGTAAGTACCGCCGATCGCTACCAAAAGCAGCAGTGGCAGAGCCCAAGGTTTCAACTATTTTTCGCGCCAAAATGCATCCCACCCCTTCCACTTCAAGAAGCGACAACAAGCACAC
>CAIVQI010000352.1 GCA_903908015.1 uncultured Bacteroidota bacterium | reverse complement strand
GCCGCTGTCACACTCACTGGATAAAGAAATACAAACCACCTTTTGAGGGAACTTGTAATTCAGTCAGTTTTCTGCTCCGAAATCCGCGTACATTCAAAGCCCGGAAACGTCGGGATCAATTTGAGCAGGTTCTATATGGGCAAATAAAGGAAACAACACCGTCGCATAAAACACAGCATATAACTAAATTGCACCCATTGAAAGCCCCATGAACCAAGGCATCTACGAAGAACTGGTAACCCAATTGGTGGCGCAAAAGCTCAATGCGCTTGACCGCGACACCTACCACATCAACAAAACCAGAATCGACAAGGAGGAGGCCTCGATTATATTGTCGCGCCATTTGTCGCAGACCATAAAAGTGGCGCTGGAGTATATCAAAGGGGATAATCAGTTAGAAACGCAAATAGAAATTGCCAACAAAATAATCCGGTTTTTGAAGGATGAGCTGCAGAAGGAGGAGTTCAATGAAGATCTGATCGAAGCGGAAGGTGCCTTGTTGAAGTCGGTGTTCGCCAAGGTTGACGATCATTTCCCGGATATTGAATTGCGCCTCAAGGAAATTACCCCGTACACCCGCCTCACGCATAGTGAATTGTTCACCGGCGGCAACGTGGGACTTTCCCTGGAGAGTGAACTGAAAAAGGAAATCTTGTCGGCCGATCGGATCGATTTGCTGGTTTCTTTCATCAAATTCAAAGGCGTCATCATTTTGGAGCAAGCCCTCCGGGAATTTACCCGCCGGGGGGGAAAGTTGCGCGTTTTGACCACCACCTACATGGGCGCCTCCGATTATAAAGCCATTCAATTGTTGTCAACCCTGGAAAACGCTGAAGTGCGGGTATCCTACAATTCCGGCAACGAGCGGCTTCATGCCAAAGCCTATTTGTTTTTCCGAAACTCGGGCTTTCACACCGGCTATATCGGCTCGTCCAATTTTTCCCGTTCGGCCCTCACCGATGGATTGGAATGGAACCTGAAGATTACGACCAAGGAGGTCGGACATATTATCGATAAATTTCAAAAGACCTTCGAGTCTTATTGGCAAAGTGATGACTTTGAACTGTATGACGATGCCAAGCACAAGGAGAAGCTCGTTGCCACTTTGAATCAGGGCAAAAGGCCCCCGTCCTTGGACGTCAACCATGCACTTTTCGAGGTGAAACCCTATCCATTTCAGCTGGAGATCCTGGAAAAACTGGAAGTGGAACGTTCGGTTCACCACAGAAACAGAAATCTGGTGGTGGCCGCCACCGGCACCGGCAAAACGGTCATTTCGGCTTTTGATTACAAGCGCAATAAACAGACAGGGCGATCCCATAAACTCCTGTTTTTGGCCCACCGCAAGGAAATTTTGATGCAGTCCCTTTCCACCTATAGGGGCATTCTCCGTGACAATAATTTTGGCGAGCTATGGGTGGATGGCATTGAGCCCGCCCATTACGAGCACCTCTTCGCCTCGGTGCAAACCATAAACAACCGGCTGGCGAACCTAGACTTATCCCCCGATTTCTATGATTACATTGTCATCGATGAATGTCACCACCTAACCGCGGCCTCATACAGGTCAATCATTCATTTCTTTACGCCAAAGGTGCTTTTAGGCCTTACGGCGACCCCCGAAAGGATGGATGGCGGCGATATTCAGGAGGACTTTCACAACAGAATCGCGGCCGAAATACGTTTACCGGAGGCGCTGAACAGAAAACTCCTTTGTCCCTTTCAGTATTTCGGCATCTCCGACAGTGTCGATTTATCCCACGTTGCATGGGAAAAAGGGAGGTATGTCGCCAGTCAACTGAGCAACATCTACACCGCCAACGACCGGCGGGTGGGTGAGATCATTTTGGCGCTCGAGAAATACACGAAAGACATGAGCGGGGTACGGGCTCTTGCTTTCTGTGTGTCTGTGGATCATGCACGTTATATGGCAGAGAAATTCCTCATGGCCGGGTTGAAGGCGGATTATCTCACCAGCGCCAATCACCAGAACCGCGATGGGGTCAGGAGTCAATTGCTGAATAGGGAAATCAACTACCTGTTTGTGGTGGATATTTTCAACGAAGGGGTTGATATTCCGGAAATAGACACCGTTTTGTTTTTGAGGCCAACGGAAAGTCTAACAATTTTCTTGCAGCAATTTGGGCGGGGATTGCGTTTGGCCGACGATAAGGACTGCCTCACCGTTTTGGATTTCGTGGGTCAGTCGAGGCCGGAATACAATTTTGAAAATAAATTCCGGGCCTTAATCGGCAAAACCACCACTCCGGTGTATCAGGAAATAGAGGACAATTTCCCTCATCTGCCCCTGGGTTGTTCCCTCGTGCTTGAAAAAAAGGCAAAGGAAATCATCCTGAAGAACATAAAGTCGGCCACCACCCTAAACCGAATGGCACTGGTCCGAAAAATCAGGAATTTCCAGCACCAGTCGACGCTGGAGCTTACTTTAAAGAATTTTATTGAATTCTATCAGATCCCAATTCAGGCCATCTACAAGCGGGGAAGTTGGAAGCGTTTGTGTTACGAGGCCGGTGTGCTGCCGCATTTTGATTCGACCAATGAGCAGGCTATCGTCGCGGCGATCCGCAGGAAATGGCTTTCTACCCGTTCGGTTAGTTATTTTTCCTTCATCCTCGACCTGGCCAAAGTGCAGTTTCGGGTCAAGGTAGCGGATTTGAATGCGAACGAGCGGGCTATGTTGTGCATGCTACACTACGATGTATGGCCAACTGCCGGGGGATTTGCCTCACTGGAGGAGAGCATTCACGAAATAGGCAAGAACAGTATGTTGGTGGAAGAAATTCGGGAGGTGCTTGAGTGGTTGACCGATAACCTTGATTTCAAAGAATTGTCCATTGATTTGCCCTACGCCCAGCCCCTGAAGGTCCATGCCCGATACACCCGCGACCAGATTTTGGCCGCTTTCGGTTTGAGCACGTTTGAGCAAAGGTCACCCAGCCGCGAAGGTGTCGCTGAAAACACGGCTCGGAACACAGAGTTGCTGTTCATCAACCTGATTAAATCGGAGGAGAATTTCTCACCCACGACGATGTATCACGATTACGCCATTAATGAGCGCCTTTTTCACTGGCAAAGCCAAAACTCTGCGGGCCCCTCGACCGCCAAAGGTCTATCGTACATTAACCATCGGGAAAACAACAAGAAAATACTCCTGTTTGTGCGCGAAAAGGATGTGGACGAGCATGGCCACAGGATGGGATATGTATTTGTGGGTGAAGGCACCCTCAAAG
>CAIVQI010000351.1 GCA_903908015.1 uncultured Bacteroidota bacterium | reverse complement strand
TATAAATTAATTCACTGGGGGCTGATAGGAGCCATTCACATCCCCGGCCGCGAGGCACCGCCATACTAGGTTGCTGTAGGTGCCTCCCGCCACCGTTTGAAGGGAATTTACCTCCCAGATCCAGTCACCCGAAGGCAGACTTTGGATGGTGTTGGTGAATCGGCGGCTCACCAGCAGGGCGTCGGTAGCGTTCACCGTGCCCGACACATTCACGTCGGCGGCCTGCAGGTAGATGCCGGTGAGGGTGGCGGTCGAACCAAAATGACGAAGAATGAGCAGCGCATCGGTGGCATTCACCCCACCCCATGGGCGGTTGTTCACATATTGGACGGGATAGGTGCCCTGACCGCGAAGTCCGAGGTCGAAATGGCCCTGGGGGGTGGTGGTATCGGTTGCCAGCACCTGAGCATTTTGTGTGAGCTGTACCCCAACCGATGTCATGGGTGTTTGCGAAGCATTGGCGTAGCGGAGGCTTCCGCTGATGCGCATCACAGGGTGATGAACCAAATTGTTGAGCAGCCGAATGGAGAACTGATTCGCCTGGGCATTCACGTGGTTCACAAAAACGGCGAATATGGCGCCGGTGGCGGTGTCGTACATCATGGAGGAGTTGTAGCCCCCCCAGATGTTGCCGCCGTGGGTCCACACCGTGCGGCCCGAAACCAAGACCTTACTGATCCCTATTCCGTAGTTGCCGCTTCCCACAAAGCTGGTCATGTCCTGCAGGGAGGCGGCATTTACGACCTGGCCGTTCAACAGCGCGTGGTACCACTGAACCATCTCTGTGGGGGTGGAGTACATGGCGCCGGCGGCCCATGCGGCGCTGTTGAGCGCTCTTCGGGGCACGGTGAAGTTGTCAATTCCGCCCTGCCAGGGGTGGGCCACGGCAAAGGGGATGCTGTCATACACATCCAGGAAGGTACTGTCGAGTTGCAGCGGGGTGAGGATGCTGTCGCGCAGGAGGCGTCCAAAGGGTTGCCCGGTAACGCTCTCGGCGATCATGCCCGCCAGCAGATAATTTGTGTTGCAGTAATTCCAACTTGTGCCGGGGGCGAACAGGGGTGCTTGGGCCCAGGTCATGAGTTCGGCCGGCGTGTATAGGCGATTCGGGTTGATGAGGATTGAGTCGGGGTAGCCCGGAACGCTGGTAACGTCATACAGGCCGCTGGTGTGGTTCAACAACTGCCGGATGCGGATGTTGGGGTTGATGTTGGGGTAGGCGGGCAGGTAGGAATGCAGCGAATCGTCGAGGTCGAGCAGTTGGGCCTCCGCCAGTTTCAGCAGGAGCACACCGGCAAACAATTTTGTGTTGCTGGCAATGCCGAATTCGAGCTGGGGCGTCATGCTGACGCCGGGGTGGGAGACGCCCGACACGCCTGTCCATAAGCCCATTCCGGGGTACAGGATGCAGGCCGATGCTCCCCGATAGTTGCCTGCCTGCCGCATGCTGTCGAGGGTCAATTGAAAGCGGGCGGCGAGGACAGAGTCGATACCCTGCGCCCCAGCGGAGGGAGCGGTTTCCCACAACAGCCAAAGGGTGAGGTTAAGGATGAAAATAAAGCGGCGCATGGGGATGTTGACTTTCGTTGAAAATAGGTGGTTGGGGCGTTGATGAAACAAAAGAACCTGTTTTGTGTTTGTAAATTATTGATTTACATGATTTTAAGTGAATATATGAACGTATATTTTTGAACATTTGATGTTTTCATTGAAGCTGCAAAGAGTGCAAAACCCGCAAAAGAGTGCAAATCCCGAATAGAGTTCAAAACCCGCAAAAGAGTTAATAAAACAAATTTGGTTTAACATGTTATCAAAAACATTTGATTTGTTGTTGTCGGAGCGCACCAAAAAGCGGTTCGAGCGGATCACCCTCACCGTGGCCCTTTTGGGGTTTTTCATTCACCTGCTGCTCATTTACCTGTTAAAAACCGGGGTGATTGACCTGGGTGGACAATCGGAATTGTTCAAAAACCCGATATCTGCCATTTATACACCGTTTTCCTTTATCCTTGTGTATGAGGTGTACCTGTTGATCTACTATCTGCCCAAGTCGTTCACCAACTATATTTCCAAGCAGTATGAGATCATCACCCTAATCATCATTCGAAAATTGTTTAAGGACCTCGCGGGAGTTGAATTGTCAACAAATTGGTTTAAAAATGCAAGTGATGTGCAATTCACCTACGATATTCTGGCGTCCCTACTATTATTCTACCTGATTTACCTGTTTCAAAAACACGCCACGCGCAAAATGGGGCTGCATGACGCCACCGATCCCGAGATTGACCGATTTATTGTTCGCAAAAAACTTATTGCGGTCGCCCTGGTGCCGGTCATCGGCGTTCTGGCTTGTACCACTTTTGTGCAATGGGCCGCCGGTCTTTTCGTATCGGGGGGTGATGTTTTGGGGATTAAGACAATCAACCACCTGTTTTTTGATGAGTTTTTCACGATTTTGATTTTGGTGGATGTGGTGCTTTTGCTGTTGTCTTTTTTCTACACGGACCAATTTCACAAAATCATCCGCAACACGGGTTTTGTGGTGTCCACGATTCTGATTCGTTTGTCACTGGGCGCAACGGGACTGGTGAGCACGGTACTTGTGGTGATGGCCGTATTGTTTGGACTTTTGATCGTATTGATTCACAATCAGTATGAGAAAAAGACGGTTTTGTGATGCCAGTCGATGAGCCGATTTTTTTGAGTGGCACTTCCTTTACCTACCCGATGCGCGCCCGAAAATATTCTCTTGTCTCTTCATCTGTGCAATAAATGGTGCAGCTCCTCATGCCGCGGGTCAGCAGCGTTCGGTAGGTGTTTTTGATGATGCGGTCAGCCACGGCGGTTGCATTCGCCTGGTTCTCACGGAACATCGACTGAATGCCGCTTAATGATTTGTCGGTGTGTGCCCGCATACGGAAATTGGTGACCACGCATCCATTTCTCACGATAAAATCTGGGCCGATAAGTACGCCTACATGATCCAGCTCAAGGCCCTGACAAGTATGAATGCACCCAATTTCCGACACAGAACCGGGCGCTATAATCCAGCGCATTCCATCCGAATTGAGGTTCCACCGGTGCTTAAACCCGTATTCCGGCAGCTCTATATCGAAAAGCTGTGCGTTGTTTTTGCTGATCCAGTTCCAGCAATAGCCCGCCAGCATGCGTGCTTTATTGTCGGATTGGTTTAACGCATAAATTTTATCCCGCAGGTGTGCAGGGGAATCCACAACCGAGAAGTCATAGCTGCCACTGTCGAGTGTAAAATTGGCTGTTTCATGCAAGTCGAGCGTGCGATTGAGCCACAACAAATACCCATCCGAACCATTGCACCGGAATTGCGACTTTAGTGGGATTTCACGCACTTCCGCACCCAAATTCTGCGCCCATTGGCGGATTTCCGACTTAGTGCCAATATCCTTCAGGGTAACCCGTTGGTCTTCGTCAATAAAAAACACGCTGAATCGTGATGCCTGGATGAGTTCCTTGATTTGATTCTCACCGAGGTGGTGAAACATACCCGACTTTTCATTTAACCGGTGCGCTTCGTCCACGATGAGGGCATCAAACAGATTTTCGGGGGTATCCACAAACGAACCGGATCCGGTAAACAGGTAATCGATGTGTGCACCGGTAAATTCCCCCTGAAGTCGTGAGCGATACACGGCCCTGGGCGCGGAATTTTTCGTCACATATTTGGCTACTTTTCCCATTCCGGTGAGGGCCACCAGCAGTTGAATGGCCACTACACTTTTGCCTGTGCCGGGACCGCCTTCCACAATCAACACTTTTTTCCCTTGCCCGGAAGTACGAACCACAGACAGCGCCGTTTCATAAATTATTTTTTGTTCGTCGAGCATCAAGAACTCCTGATTGCCCCGCAACATGGAGCCTAACTGGTCTGCCAGTTGTTTCGATGGCCTGATGCGTCCATTTTCAATGCGGTACATGACCCCAAACAGGTCGCCTTTCACAATATGCTGTTTGATAAACGACCGCAGTTTTTGCTTGTCGTGGTGCAGAAAAAGCGGCGCTCTTTTTATATGCTCTGCATAAAAAGGGTCGTTGATGACCCCATCCGCCCGGTAATTGTGCAAATAGGCACAGGGTTGCAGGTCTATTTTCTCCGTGTATATGGTCTCGTTGTAACTTCCCAAAAAAGCGGCATACGACCATGCCTGGTAGGAGGGGTGACTTGTTTCTACCACGCCGCCCATAAAGCGGGTTTTGACTATCGCGTCTTTTTCTGTTTTGGTGGCATGGGTCCATCTTTTTAGTTCCACAATCACCACATTTTCCTGATCGTGGTCGTTGATTCCGGTGATGATGAAGTCGACCCGAAACGACGACTGCGGGATCATATACTCAATGAGGATTCCGGCATCATCGGGGATTCCATCGTCGCTCAATACCTGCGCCATGCAGGGAAGTGAATCGCGCCAGGCCTCCCGTTCGCTGGCACCGGTGGTGCGTTTGAGTCGTTCCTCAAAGCATTTCAGGATAATGTCCTCCACCGGATGGTCATTGACCTGCCGGATAAATTCTCTTTTCGTGGATGAATAAACGATCAAAGCGCAGAATATTTGGTGGCCACCCCACGTGATTTATCGATGGGGTATTTTTCGCCGTTTATTTTGATTTTTTGTTCCATGATTTCGGCCACATCGAATCCATAATTGTGCGCAAGCAGGAGTGCATAAGCCAAGACATCCGCCAGTTCCTCTTTCACTTTATCGCGATCCGCCAGTGCCGCATCCTTCCATAAAAATAACTCGAGTAATTCGGCGGATTCCACGTTCAAGGCTAAGGCAAGGTCTTTTGGGTTGTGAAACTGGGCCCAGTCACGGGCATCACGGAAGGCGATCAGCGCTTGTGTTATTTCCTGAATAGAGGTCATCGATCGAATTGTTTTTTGTGTTATTGAATTAACATTCAAAAATATTCTATTGTCCGCCAAAATGCATCGGGCGAATGGAGTTTTTACAATGTTGCGTGTCAATTCCATTGTTTCGCTCGGCGATAATAAGCGTCGCTTGAATTTGTTCTTTCCGTAATTATTCTATTGTTTCGTTACGCAATAATGGGTGATTTCAGGTGGGAATGACTGAGAGTACCTAAAATTCATCCCTTTAGGTCGGGCCGTAATGTAAGGTTCAATCTTCCTTCAATAGGGCCATCAACCCATCCCGTTGCACCATAAACTGCTGTCTTTCGGCGGGTGGAAGCGGATCGGAAGGGGGCGTCGCAATGCGCGCTGGGTTCACCTGTACGCCGTTTTCCCAGAAACGAAAACAGAGATGCGGTCCCGTGGCGAGACCCGTGCTGCCCACATAGCCGATGACTTGTCCCTGTTGCACCCGTGCGCCTCTTCGGATCCCCTTACCGATGCGGCTCATGTGGAGGTAGCCGGTTTCGTGGGTTTTATTGTGCCTGATCCGCACAAAATTACCGTTCCCGCCCTTGTAACCCGCCTCAGTCACGGTGCCGTCGCCAATGGCGCGGATGGGCGTGCCGGTAGGGGCAGCGTAGTCGATTCCCAGGTGGGGCCGGTTGATGCGCAGCACGGGGTGAAACCGGCGTTTGGCGAAGCCCGAACTAATCCTCGTGTAGTCGAGGGGCGCTTTGAGGTATCGCCGCTTCATACTCTCCCCTTTTTCATTGTAGTATTGCGTTTTGCCGTCGGGTGACTTCCAGATAAAGCCGTAGTACGACTTGCCTTTGTGGCGCAACTCCGCCGCTTGCACTTGTCCGGCCGGTCCGGGACGCCCGTCGATCCACACCTCCTCATGCACCACCCGAAACGAGTCGCCCTCCTGCAGGTGGAAGAAGTCGACAGTCCAGTCGAACAGTCTGGTGTAGTTGGCGATAAGCTCTTGGCTGGCACCGCTTTCACCCATGCTTTGGTAGAGGCTTCCATCGATTCGGCCTGTTTTATGCACCGTTTTTCGCTCCGTGGGCCTCATGACCCGCTCCACTGTAGGGGAGTCAGGTTGAAAGTCGATCTTAAGGTAACTCAATGCATCGGGTTCGAGCACCCAATAGGCCAATGTACCACTGCTGTCGTT
>CAIVQI010000350.1 GCA_903908015.1 uncultured Bacteroidota bacterium | reverse complement strand
TAGAACAACAAATAGTCTCCAGCGTCGAAGCGCCCATCTTGTTCACCTACTGCATAAACAGGGGTTTCCACGAGGTCGTCGTACCTAAACTGGGCATTGGATTCAGGGAGCATTCCACCACCATCCCCATAAACCTTGATGGTGCGGGGGTCAATATTGGCTGCGGGCTCCCCGGTAAGTTGCGACAAAAACTCGGGGGTAAGGCGGAATATTCCTGTGCTTGGAATGCCCAGGCGGTACCAGCGACCTTGGGCAAGTTTCGATTGACTCGCATAACTGGTCGCGCTTCTTTCCGGAGCGGAATTGAAGGGCGAGGCAACCGATTTTTGGACCAGTTGAAATTCTGTGAGGCGTTCAACAACGCCGTTGGCGAGTCGGCGCAGCGGCCGAATGCTGTAGTGGGTGATGGCTGCGCCACGTTCAAATGCAAATACTTGCTCCATTGAATATGATTCAGGCAGGTCGAATGACGCGACAGCCGAATGGTCGGCATCTCCCAGGATTTCGGATCGTATAGGGGAGAGCGACAATGCAAAAGTTCCGGGTATACTGCCTTTGATCAGCGGTTCTCCGATTTGTTTATCCGAATAGGAACAGGTGGCGCATTGCAGGATTCTGCTGCGTCCGGCCCATGCTGAGTCGGGTTGGATCGACTTCTGCCAAGTTATTTTGGTGCCCATTGATGCATCCGTCTGGGCCGAAAGACCCGACATAAAACCAAATTGAATCAGAAAACTGAGCAACGCCAGAAAAAATCGCCGTGCGATTTTGGTTGTTTTTCCCCATTCAAGCGCGGAATGAGTCAATAAAACAATAGAGCGCTTCTGTATACTTGAATTTCTAGCCATTAGTAATTTTTACAATAAACGAAAAAATGGGGGGTTATTGTTTGAGTGCCCCGCCAACATTTTTTTTCTGAAGTGTTGCTAATCTCGAGAAAATAAACAATTTTTGCGATTCGACTATTTTATGCAACTACGTCTCTTGCCCTCTTTCTTCCTGATTGCATTTCTAATCCCTATGGGCTTGGTTGCACAGGATGTTGCATTTTCTCAATTCTATGCGAATCCGATCTATTTGAACCCGGCATTTGCGGGTTCTTCGATTGGTCCACGGGTGACCATGAACTACCGCAACCAGTGGCCGTCACTCGCGGGTGACTTTATTACATATTCCGCCTCCTATGATCAATATGTCCCGTCTTTATATGGTGGTGTAGGAATTCAGGTGATGTCAGATCGCATGGGTGCCGGCAGTTTCAAATCGACCCATTTGGCTTTGGTTTATTCCAATCATCTGAAATTATCGCGTTCTCTTGCCCTCAAAACCGGATTTCAATACCAATATGCGCAACGCAGTTTGAATTGGCAATCACTCATTTTCCCAGATCAAATTGATGCCCGTACAGGGGTAATTTCAGGGGTAACGTCGGAGATTTTGCCCAATCAAGGATTGTCGAATGCCAATATGCATGATTTCAGCGCAGGCATGATGATCCACTCCGAGAAAATATTTTTTGGCGGTTCCGTGCATCACCTCACAGAGCCGAACCAGTCGTTGATTCCAGATGCCGAAGTTAAATGGGCAAGGCGTTATACCGCCCATGCCGGTTTGAATATAGAGTTGCCGAAAACATCTTATAGATCACCAGCCACCATCATATCGCCAAACATTATATATTTGGCTCAAGGTCCGTCGAATCAACTAAACGTTGGTGCTTATGTCAATAAGGGACCTTTGGTAGGTGGCTTGTGGTTTAGGGCTGTTCAGCAATACCAAACCCGAACTTCGACTGCAACAGGATTGGAGTCTATGATTTTTCTCCTTGGAATGCAGCAAGGGGTGTTTCGTTTCGGTTACAGCTACGACATGACTACCTCAGCTTTGAAGGCTGCAGCCTTGGGCTCCCACGAAATTTCTCTGGGCATACAATTAGAGCCCTATGATCGGGGAAGAGGGCCTCGGCGCGTCCTACAGCCTAT
>CAIVQI010000349.1 GCA_903908015.1 uncultured Bacteroidota bacterium | reverse complement strand
TGCTGCCCATCCGGCGCTGTAGTGGAGGTGCAAAACAGGGTTTTGATGAAAAAGGGGCATCTTGAATGCCCCCAGTCGATGGTGCAGGTGGAGGGTGGCCATGCGGTCACCAGCGAAGCTGGCCATATCGAAAGTCTGGAAAACTTGGGGCACAAACAAGCCACCGCTTGGGCCAGTACCCCGAACATATAGCAGCTGTTGCACCGGCAGCGGGTGTGGTCCCCATGCCGCGCCCACCCCCAATACGGCACCGAGTTCGCCTAGCCTGCCTAAGTGAAAGTTGAATTCTCCCCGGGCAAAAAACCGGTGATAATCGACTGAACCTTCTTTGAGGGGTAATCCCCGTTCGTAACCCACCGAAACAACAGGCCTATCGTTGAAGGAAGGGGTCGTGTATGTGCGGTCGGGCAAACGGATGTGCGATTCGCCCGGGGCAAAGCGCAGGTGAACCGACCATTCCGAGACGGGGAATGAAGGGGCTGATGATGGCCAGTGAATGGAGTCACCATCCATTAACCTCGCGAAACGGTAGTTGCTCGCCACCCCATTTCTCCCGGCCGCTGGCTGACGATTTCCACCCACAAACCCCACTTCACCGCTCCAAGCGCCCTTGTGAAGCACCCTCAATTGCAGTCCTGCCACCCGTTCGCGATCAAAAAAGCGATTGAGAAGTGACAGCAGTCGGTCGGGATCCGTACTGAGAAGGCTTGTTTCCGTGTTGATAAACCGATAACCCCCATTCACCCGCAGGTCGTCGCGGGCAAACACGCGCAGCCGGATGGTGCGCCTGTGATCGGGGTAGACGTCCACATATCCCCCAAATTTTGCAGACCGATCCGAGAATCCATACGCTGCGTAGGCCCCCAATTGTATCCTTCGGCTTATGGAATCACCCGTAGCCAGTCCCAATCCTAGCCGAAGGCCTTCCCAGCGATTGGCTGATAACAGTTCCGGTAAAACGAGGTTGAGGCGACCGTGAGCCAGCGGGAGGTTACCCGACAACAGCGATACCCCTCGCCTCAATGTTGTTTCAAGCCCCACAGAGGCGCCCAGCGAATCTTTATACCGATAGGTTGGGCGGCGAACGAATTCGGCGAGTTCGTAACGGCTCGAATCGAGGAGGGCGGGGTTTTCACCAGCCCCTATGTTTATTTCGGGCAGCGAAGTGGTACCGGGAAGGAGGGCAATGTCAGGCGTTGGGTCGTCGGCACATAAGACAAACGGCTGTTGGACATAGCCCACACCACTCGCTCGGGCTTGAACGTTTGCGCTGTTCGCCATTGTCCAGAATAACCAGCCATTTGATCGGCTTTGTGCCCTGTAGGGGGTGAATAATCCGCCGCCGATGAGAAGGCTGAGTATAAGAAATGGCCACTTTTGTGGCATTGGAATGCGCCAATGGTCTGTGAAGGCTTCAGATGAATCCATTGCTGGGGAAGAGGTAACGCGAGCCAGGCACGATGAATCAGTTTTCAGACACGGTGGCCAATACGGGCAATCCGCCCTCACGCAAACGCGCTTGTCCACCCAGATGGGTTAAGTCGACCAGAAACCAGGCAGCAACGGCTTCTGCCCCTGCTTTTCTGATCAGGCGCGCAGCAGCTTCAGCCGTTCCCCCTGTGGCGAGTACATCATCCGTTAGAGCCACCCGCATACCTGGGGAAAGTTCGTCGCGGTGCATTTCCAAGGTTGCGCTTCCGTACTCCAGTTCGTACGACTCCTGAAGGGTCTCGAGGGGGAGTTTGCCTTTCTTGCGCAACATCACCAGCGGAATCCCCAATTGTAGGGCGATAGGCACAGCCAGTAAGAATCCGCGGCTTTCTACGGCAGCCAACGCTTCAGGGCGGTAGGCTGCGAGGCGTCGACTGGCGTCGTCGATGACTTCCCTCAACAGCAGAGGATGT
>CAIVQI010000348.1 GCA_903908015.1 uncultured Bacteroidota bacterium | reverse complement strand
TACCCCCTCATCAACGGAACATCGTTGTTCTCTCTCACCCTGCAGCGCAACCGTGCACTGTGCAGTGGATTTCTTGTGGTCACCAATTTCGACCAATATCCGCTGGCTCGTCTGCAAATGCTCGAAGAGATTCAAGCCCCTAAAGAAGACCAAAATGTGGCGGATCCAAACAGCACATCCGAACTGAGCGGACGTTGCATTCTCGAGCCGGTGGGGCGCAATACGGCACCCGCTATTGCCTTGGCCTGTCTGGGACTGCCCGCCGATGAAGTGGTGCTGGTGACCCCATCCGATCACCTCATCACCCATACTGCGGCCTATGCCACTGCTGTGCGCGAAGCCGAGTCTTTGGCCCGCGCGGGATATTTGGTGACCTTTGGCATACAACCCACCTACCCCGAAACGGGATTCGGTTATATCGAAGCCAACGACCGTGATGTATTATCGTTTCGCGAAAAACCGGACCGCGCCACAGCCGAGTCCTACCTTAAAGCGGGGCGCTACTATTGGAACAGCGGTATGTTTTGCTTCAGCGCTGGCACTTTTCTCGCCGAACTCCTCGAACATGCTCCTGAGGTGCACCGCACAGCCATCGAAGCCTGGAAAAACTTATATCCGGTCGATGAACGGGCCCAAACCCTGGCCCGCGAACCCATGATGAACATGCCAGACATCAGCATCGACTACGGCATCATGGAGAAAAGCCACCGGGTGAAGGTGGTGCCAGCCGATCTGGGATGGAGCGACCTGGGCAGTTTCGATGCCCTGTACGAACTACTGCCCCGCAATGAAGAGGGTAATACGACCAATGCAAACGCGCGCTACCTCAACAGCCGCAACAATCTTCTCCTTAATGACAGTCATCAACTCATTGTGTTGCAAGGGGTGGACGACCTCATGGTGGTACACACCGATACCGCTACCTACATCGGACGCCGCGGCGAAAGCCAAATGGTGAAGCAAGTAGTTGACCTACTGAAATCTGAGTCATCGGCACTGTTGCGTGCCCATGCGCATCAAACGACCCTATTTGGCAGTCAGATTGCCCTCAGCGGCGGCAGCGAGCCCATCACAGAACTCAACATTTTGCCGGGCAGCACCTGTACGCTCGATCTGCAGGGGGCCATACAGCTGTGGATCAGGCATGGCTCTGCGGTGCATGTGAATGGTCAACCCTGCGCTCTGGGGGCCACCCAGTCTGTAGCGGGCGGGAGGCTCACCGTGCAAAATCTATCTGATTCTGAGGCTGCAGGCTTGCTTTTGGTGGGCCGGATATCATGTGCGCTGGTTTAAAAAGGGGCAACGCTTGAAAATTAGTCGTCCTGACGCATGGCCTCGCCCAAACTGTTTTCATACAATTCGGCATAGTGTTCTATGGTTTGAACATGTTGACCACCGACAAGCACAGCGCCAGAGGTGACCACACCCAGCTTGCACCATGGTAGGGCACTTGTTTTAAGGTAACGCAACAGCATCTCCTCCTCTAAGGGATCCACACTTAAGACAGCACGCCCCTGCGCTTCACCAAACCAATAGGCATCGCTGCGCATATCTTGGTCGGCCACCACCTCAAAACCGAGACGACCCGGTAAGGCACATTCCAAAAGGGCCATAAATAAACCGCCGTCCGATACATCTTGCAGGCTTTCCAGGCATACCCGCCCCCGCATCTCCCTTAAAAGAGCGTGCAGTGAGCACTCATCCTCGAGCGAGAAAGGGGGTGTGCCACTGTCTTTTCGGCCATGGAAACTGTATAGGTATTGCGAGCCCGAGATGTCGTCGCTGTTGCGGCCGATGAGGTAAATCAAATCACCCGCTTGTCGGAAAGAAAGGGTCTTGAACTGCTGCTTATCGTCCATCAACCCCAACATCCCAATAACGGGAGTAGGGTACACCGGTCCTTCGAAAGATGATTGGTTGTAGAAGCTTACGTTCCCCCCCGTTACCGGCGTTCCAAAGGCCCGGCAAGCATCGCCCATGCCCTTGATGGCCTCCACAAACTGCCAATACACACCGGGATTGTAGGGATTGCCAAAATTCAAGCAATTGGTAATGGCTACGGGATCACCTCCGGCGCATACCACATTGCGGGCCGCCTCGGCCACTGCGATGGCCGCACCGGTGTAGGGGTCGGCATAGGTATAGCGCGGGTTGCAGTCGACCGACAGCACCAAGGCCTTGTCGGTACCGCGTATGTCGACCACTGCTGCTGCAGCCGGTTGCACTGCCGTCATGTGGGTGGTGCCCACCATTCGATCATACTGCTCATAGACCCAACGCTTGCTGCACAGGTTGGGGTGGCCAGCCAGGTGATCCATGACCGCCTGAAGGTCGCCCGGCACGGAGATGCTGGCCGGGTCGAATGCCCGAATGGCTTCGCGATAGGCAGGCTCTGCATATTCGCGGTGGTAGACCGGAGCACCACCCCCCAAAACCAGGCTTTCGGCAGGTATTTCCGCCACCAATTCGCCATGCATATAAAAACGCAGCAACTGCGTGTCGGTAACCCTGCCAATATTCACACACTGAAGATCCCAGCGCTCAAACACCGCTTCAATTTCTGCTTCTCGTCCGTTTTCACACACCAACAACATCCGCTCTTGCGACTCCGACAACAGGATTTCCCATGCCTGCATGCCCTCTTGTCGGGTAGGCACCCGGTCGAGGTAGATGTCCATGCCCACTCCCCCTTTGGCCGACATCTCAGAGGTCGAGCAGATGATGCCTGCTGCCCCCATGTCTTGCATGCCAATCAGTGCACCGGTGGCGATGGCCTCGAGACTGGCCTCGAGCAGCAATTTTTCCTGAAAGGGATCGCCCACCTGCACGGAGGGCAGGTCATCGGCCGAATCCTCATTGATGTCTTTGGAAGCAAAGGAAGCCCCGTGGATGCCATCCTTACCCGTGCGTGACCCCACGATATAGACGGGGTTGCCTGCACCATGGGCCGTGGCCGATGCCGTTTTATCGCGGTCGACGAGTCCGACCGACATCGCGTTCACCAATGGGTTGATGTTGTAGCACTCGTCAAAGAATACCTCACCCCCCACCACAGGCACCCCAAATGCGTTGCCATAATCGCCAATTCCACGCACCACACCCCGCAACAGGCGGCGGTTTCGTTCCTGCCCCAAGTCACCAAAGCGCAGACTATTGAGTTGGGCCACCGGTCGCGCCCCCATAGTAAAAATATCACGGTTGATGCCCCCTACCCCTGTTGCGGCTCCCTGGTAGGGCTCGATGGCCGAAGGATGGTTATGCGACTCAATCTTGAACACGCAAGCCAACCCATCGCCCAAGTCGACCAATCCAGCGTTTTCCTCGCCTGCCTTGGCCAGCATTCGTGCTCCATCTTTGGGCAGTGTCTTGAGCCAAACAATCGAATTTTTATATGAACAATGCTCGCTCCACATGGCGGAATAGGCGCTGAGCTCGGTAAAATTAGGCTCTCGCCCGAGGGTCTCGCGGATGTTCTGCAGCTCTTCCGGCAGGAGTCCGAGGGCTTTGGCGGTTTCTTCGGTGTTCATGGTCAACCTTATTGTAAATTTTGGGGGATGCGGTTCGGGGGATGCGGTTCGGGGGATGCGGTTCGGGGGATGCGGTTCGGGAATCACTTAGGCCGCCTTCTTCGGGTATCGGAGGTGGAAGATTCGATGGTTTCGGTGTTGTTGGCAGCGTTGCCCTGCGCGTCGAAATCGACCATCAGGGATCCGGATCGACCGGGACATGACAAGCGTACCCGTAAGCGATCGGGTTCGCCCGGCCGTTGCCAAAGGGTAATTTGGGTGGTGGTGCAGGCTGTGTAGGTCGACTGCAAGTGCCGGTCGGCCGCCACAGGCAGCTCTGCCTCGTAGAGCGCGCGCTTGCGCAGCGTCCATTGTTGGGCCTGGTCGTAGTGGACCTCCACGGCGCGACCAAATTCACTAAAACGCACCTTGTACCCCTGGCCCTCGGCCGTCCACACCGCTTTCACGGCAGCCGGATGCTGCACATGAAATACCTCGAGAAGTGGAAGCGGCAACCGTTTGGGTTTTAGTCGACGTGCCTGGGTTGACCAAGGCACGAAGGCCATCAAAAGCAGGAGCAGGATCAAACGCATAGGCTGCAAAAATACGGGCATAGTTGGGTTTCGCATACCCCCGCCGCACCCAGGCAGATTGGGTTCACTGTAAATTTTTCTTTATATATTATTCTCATATTTTTATAATTGTTACTGAAATTTTTTGTCATTTTCTAAATATATTTTTTTCATAGCACATACATTTTGTACTTTTGTGGCCGTAAAAAAACTTCATGATGAACCCAATACGTAAAAATGCATTCTTGGCGGCCAGCGATCGTGCGCAGGTCGATACCCAAGCCGGCGACACGCTGGTGTCGCGCTACTATGGTGAAAGTGTTTTCAACCAAAAAGCCATGCGGGCGCACCTGTCGGAGGAGGTCTACGAGGCCCTGATGGAGAGCGTTGAACATGGTCACCGTGTGCCCCGCGAAATTGCACAACAGGTGGCCAACGGCATGAAGAACTGGGCCATCGCCAAGGGCGCCACCCACTACACCCACTGGTTTCAACCCCTCACCGGTGCCACCGCGGAGAAACACGACACCTTTTTCTCCATCAACCACGAAGGCGAGGCCATAGAAAGCTTCAGTGGCAGTGCGCTGTCGCAACAAGAGCCCGACGCCTCGAGCCTGCCGAGTGGCGGCATCCGCAACACCTTTGAGGCCCGCGGCTACACTGCCTGGGATCCTAGCTCGCCCGCCTTCATTTTCAGCGGTCCGGCCGGAAACACCCTCTGCATCCCCACCATTTTTGTATCTTATACGGGCGAATCGCTCGACTACAAATCGCCCCTGTTGAAATCGCTGGCCGCAGTGGAACAAGCCGGCGTGGCCGTGTGCCAGTATTTCGACAAGAACATCACGAGGGTATTCCCCACCCTTGGGGTCGAACAGGAATACTTTTTGGTGGACGCCGCCCTCTTTGCGGCCCGTCAGGATCTCGTGCTGTGCGGCCGAACCCTATTTGGGCACGCCCCCGCCCGGGGCCAGCAGCTCGAAGACCACTACTTCGGCTCCATTCCCGATCGCGTACACGCCTTTATGGTGGATCTCGAGCGGGAATCGCACCGCCTCGGCATTCCCCTCAAAACCCGCCACAACGAAGTGGCCCCGGCGCAATTTGAATGCGCCCCCATTTTCGAAGAGATTAACCTGGCGGTCGACCACAACCAATTGCTCATGGACCTGATGGACAAACTGGCCAGGCGCCACAACCTGCGTGTGCTGCTTCACGAAAAACCGTTCAAAGGCGTGAACGGTTCGGGCAAGCACAACAACTGGTCGCTGAGCACCAACACAGGTAAGAACCTGTTGTCGCCCGGCAAAACACCGAAGAGCAACCTCATGTTCCTCACCTTTTTTGTGAACGCCATTAAGGCTTTCCACGACTATGCCGACCAAATTCGGGCATCGATTGCCTCTGCGAGCAACGACCACCGACTGGGTGCTAACGAAGCCCCTCCGGCCATCATGTCGGCCTTTCTGGGCCAACAGCTCAGCAAAATCCTCGACGAAATCGAAAAAGGCAAAATTGAACACAACGAGAGCGAAGCCCGTATTATGATGCACAGCATCAAGGCCATCCCCGAGATTCTGCTCGACAACACCGACCGAAACCGCACCTCACCATTTGCGTTTACGGGCAATAAATTCGAACTGCGCGCCGTGGGATCGAGTGCCAACAGTGCCCAGGCCATGACCGTACTCAATGCTGCCATGGCCCGCACACTCACCGATTTTAAAGAACAGGTCGATAAGTTGATCATTGACGGCGATAGTCGCGATACCGCCCTGCTCACCGTGATCCAGAAATTCATCAAGCAGAGCCGCAAAATTCGATTCGAAGGCAATGGCTACAGCGACGAATGGGCGCAGGAGGCTGAAAAGCGGGGGCTCAAAAACCTGCGCACCACCCCTGCCGCCCTCGATGCGCTGGCCGACAAGAAAGCGCACGAACTCTTTGTGAAGTCGGGTATTTTTAGTAAGCGCGAGATCGAAGCCCGCCATGAAATCCTGCTCGACGACTACATCAAGAAGATTCAGATTGAGTCGCGCATCATCGGTGAGCTCGTGATGACCCGCATTGTGCCTGCAGTAGTGGCCTACCAAAACACCCTG
>CAIVQI010000347.1 GCA_903908015.1 uncultured Bacteroidota bacterium | reverse complement strand
GGCTCCACGGGTACCATTCCAGATGTCGCCACCCTGACGGATGTCCCACAGCATGTCCATGCTCCAATTGCCCCAACTGATGTCTGAATTAATGCCCATCAGCCAATCGGGGTTCGGGTTACCAACGACCACTTCTGTTGATGAATAAATGGGGTAGCCGTTCTCATCCACCAAGGCATTGCCATTGGCATCGCGCTCCCAATCATCCCCATAGAGGGTTCCATAGGCCTCGCCCTTTACCAGTCGCTGGTTGGCGCCGAAAAAGCCCCAAGGCAAGTCAATGACGTCCACGCCAGGTGCTAATTCAACCACCTTATTGCGGTTGCGTGTAAATACTACGCCTGCATTCCATTTCACAGAATTGTTGTCGACCAACTTGATGCGTGTATTTAACTCAATACCCTTGTTTTCCATCTGACCGATGTTTTGGTACATATTTGTGAATCCAGTAGATCCAGCCACTGGCACAGCCACGATCAGGTCTTTCGATTGTTGGTTGTAGTAGGTGAGATCCACAGTCACGCGGTTATCAAGTAGTCCCAATTCCAATCCAATTTCATTGGTTTGGGTGAACTCCGGACGTAAATTGGGGTTACCCAAAACATCCGACAATGAGAAACCTGTTGTGGTGCCAAAGGGGAATTGTACCCCATCGATCCAGCCAGAGAGCGAACTGGCCTTGTTGAAATAAGTGCGGTTAGAACCAAAAGCTGGCTCCAGACCCACTTTTGCAGTTGAAAATCGGAGTTTACCCGAACTTAATGTTCCCGTACTCATGCCAAATGTTTCGGTGAACATCCAGCTTCCACTGAGGGATGGGTAGAAGATTACCTGAGAAACATCCCCAAAAGTAGATGCCTGATCACCCCTAGCAGTAGCTGTTAAGAAGAACTGACTTTTATATCCGAGCGACAACTCGCCATAAACCCCAGCAAGACGACGGCGCTGTACGCTTTGTGAGGCAATGATGTTGGAAGCGTTTGAAAGGTTGTTAAAGCCTTCAAGTGCATAGCCATCACCTTGTGCATAGACATTATCTAGGTTGCGCTGATTCACGTTCCAGCCCACCATTAAATTGGCATCGAGCTCACCGAATTGCTTTTTGGCACGCGCAACAAGGTCGCTGTTCAACTCCGACCACGTGTACACGTCTTCGATAATCCGGCCATTCACAGCATTTCGCGATTGACGCGCAAAAACCTGTGTCCGCCTATCGGTGTAGTTATCCGTTCCCAGACGATACATAAATGACAGCCAATCTGTTGCGTTGTAATCGGCCTGCACATATCCTTGTACACGATTTACTTTATCGTTGAATGGGTTTTGGTTAATTGTCCAATAGGGATTGTCGTAGGTGGTATGGTACCTGCGTTGTGTGCCATTGGGCAAAAGATATGATGCTGGATCATCGGCCTCTGTAGCGCCGCCCGAGTTATCGAATGTGGGGGATGTGCGCAACAATCCTAACATGAGTCCGGATGTATTAGAACCTTGCTGGATTCGCTGTCCTCCAGAAGTTGAGAAATTAACGGATGAAGATAATTTCATCTTCTGCGACACCTGAGCCATGCCACTCGCACGAACAGTTGTTCTGCTGAATTCGTTCAAGGGGATGACCCCCGACTCACGCAGGTTGCCGACAGACATATAATAAGTGGTGCGGTCATTTCCGCCGGAAACACTTAGGTTGTTATTGAATCGGTAGCCAGTGCGGAAGAAATCGTATTGGTTGAATTGGGGAACTGTGCCTTTGGTGCCGGGAGCCATCAAAGAATCAACCCCGGTGATGCTGCCACTGCTGGTGACTCCCAAATCACTGATTTTAGGCCCCCAAGAGAATGGGGTTGAATTGCCGTTCGCAAATGAACGGTAATTGCCAAGGCCTTGTGAATAGGTGTCTTGCAGTTCGGGGAGTTTATTGGGCGACATGGTTTCCATAGAGGAGGAGTAATCGACAGTAAATGGACGATTAAACTTACCTTTTTTGGTAGTGATCAAAATCACGCCATTGGCCCCACGGGTACCATATAATGAAGCAGCGGCCCCGCCTTTGAGTACGGAAATATCCTCGATATCGTCCGGGTTGATGTCGATCGCACGGTTGGATAGAGCAACACCACCTCTCAAATCTTCGGTGTTGAGTTGAGAGTTGTCGATCGGCACCCCGTCTACTACAAAAAGTGGTTGGTTATCGTTCGCACTAAACGAAGCATTTCCCCTGATTTTGATGTAGGATGCCGCACCGGCAGCACCGCTGGAGGCGGTGACCTGAACGCCAGCGGCCTTGGCGGACATTGCAGACACCATATTGCTCTCACCAGAAGCACGGATTTCTGCTCCGCCTACCTGTTCGACACTATATCCCAAAGCCTTTTTTTCGCGGCTGATGCCCAATGCGGTAATCACTACCTCGCCCAATTGCTCGGCATCTGGCG
>CAIVQI010000346.1 GCA_903908015.1 uncultured Bacteroidota bacterium | reverse complement strand
TGATATCGCTCCGCCCACTTGAACCCACGGCCGGACTGGTAGAACGCGGCATTTCTTGGGCATGAAGGCTTTGTGATGATAGAATAACCGAAAGAAATAACCCTGCAGCACAAACAGCGTAGCCCAGTACCCGAAAGGCACATTTATTCTGTTGAGACAGGAATGAATTCATAGAGGGATAATACCGAATCACAGATACAACAAATATAAGAAACAAGCAGCGCTTCAAAATGTTGTCCAGACTGACAAAATTGGTATTTTGCCCGACTTAATCCCCCTCTTTCGAAAAGCAATAACTCAAGGCTCCAAAGGCACTTTCTGAAATCCAACAGAGGCTTTGCTTCAGCTACGGTCTGAAGGCGCTGTAGGAGCGGGGCTATTGTCCCCATAAGCCGGACATGATCGATGGCATGAAGCAGCGAAAAGTGCGAGCGCCAAAAGTGACAAAAGGAAAAAGGACTTTTTCATGGTTGAAGATTTGTCAGCGAAAGACTGAAAAAAAAGTGGAATTACCAAACTTGTGACCCAATGCATGAGCCCGAAAAACTGGTAGATTTCTTACGCAGCGAGCCATTGGATGCTTTTCTTCAATTGGAGGCGCTCCGTGATGAACGTGGCCGAATCTCACGGGCTCAAAAGGCTTTTGGACCGATGGCGTCATTTGCCTTAGAGCAACTGCATGTTCGAATTAAAGCTGTGGCTAAGACCCCTGACCTGTATCGAAGCGGGTGGCTATTCACCCAACGCAGCCTTGAGCAATGTACCTCAGAGGCCGTAGCCCGTGTGAAGTCGTTGTGGCTTCGGGGAAGTAGTTTCACGGACCTCACCACCGGGGCAGGGGTGGATGCTTTTTTTGCATCACGGGCCGGAATGCCCCTTTTTTTGGCCGAGCAAGATCCATTACTTCGGTCAATGCTTGTTCATAATTTTAGAAATGTTGAAAACAACTTGAACATTGTAGCGGATGGAATGGCGTATGTGAAATCGACTCCATGCCCTGAATCTGCCCCGAAAGAAGGCGGCCCTATACTTTTTGACCATGCTGAAATGGTCGACGCGAACGACTCCATGAGCCGCCACTCGATTGGATCGGTCGCCTATCTTGATCCAGACCGACGACCAGGTGGACGGCGTACATACTCCTGGCATGATTCTCTTCCTAATGTTATAGTTCTCATGCCCCGATTGATGTCATCATTTGATAGTGTTTGGGTGAAATCGTCGCCCATGACTGATCCAATAGAAAGTATGCGCGCTTGGGATGGCCACACCACGGATGTTTTTGCCATTTGTTGGCAAGGCGAACTCAAAGAACTTCTGTTTAGGGTACAAAGATGGAAGTCCGATGACTGTCGGCTTCATGCAGTTTATATTTATGAACATGACCCCTGTGCCACAACTTTTGCCATTCCGGGTCAGATGACTACCAATCGGACCAACGAAGGCGGGCCACCTCCTTTTCATTTATTTACCCGAAGCTTGTTTGAATCGACTACCTCACCCATCTACCCATCGGTAGCGAAACAAGGTGACCTATTATTCGAGCCCCATGCGGGACTTAAACGATTGAATTTGTCGACACAGTATGCAGCAGCGATGGGATATACTCAAATGGCTCCCCATATACCTTATTATCTGGTGAAGTCGGAACACACGCCCAGGCAAAATCAAGTTCCAGGCAGGCTGTTTCGCATTCGCGATGTGCTCCAGTACCAGCCCAAGACTTTAGTGAGACAATTGAAGTCGATGGGTATAAGCCGTGCCATGATGGCCAGTAAGGGCTTTTTCCTCAGCGTTGCCCAACTCCGATCAACCCTCAACATCCCGGATGGTGCTGATGCTTATCTCATCTTCACCACTCTGGCTGGCCGCAAACCCGTTTGTATTGTAGCAGATTTGTTGTAGGCCCGAACTTCTTAAATATATGGGCTTATGGACTAACAAAGTTGATGCCCAACTGGAAATAGGGGGTATTCCCCAGACTATTGATCTGAGCAAAAGCCTGGTCGCCAAAAAATCCCCTGAAAAATTCCTTACCGCCAGGTAACTCATCCGCATCGAAGCTATAATCAAGGCGAATCCCGGCTTGAGCATGCATCCACCAATACCCTTTTAACTGGCGGAGGTATTCGAGACGGGGGCGTAGTTCACCTCTACGGATTTCGAAGCTGTTGCCATTGGGTCCACTGGATGAAAGCCGCTCGATCCGGTAGCTTTGTCCCTCCAACTCAAACCCACCCAAGAGCATACTGTTGCGATCGATATTGTAGCGTACTGACGCCCGTGCCGGCAGGAGTGATTCGAAACCCCAGCGTCTGTTGGGTGCGGTCCAGTTCAACATATAAACCGGCAAATAATTCAATGCGCCAACCCGATAGGTGCGTACGAGGCCCACGCCCCATTGCTTTCGTTCATTCGGTCGCTTTCCCCAAATAACCGCTGCAGAAGTGCGCACAACAGGCTGCAATTCGATTCCATAATCCCCACTCATATCGACCGAGGCCTGAACAAGTACGAACTGTTCGGAATTGAGGGGCTTGTAGATCGTTGTATTTAAACCCGCCGTACGCAATCCACCTTCCTTAAGTGCTGCAGCCACATCATTCCGCACTGGAGACAGCGTATCATTCAGAATGGGTTCCTCCATTTGATAGCGACTTTCCCAATAATTTCCTCCCAATTGCCACACCAAGTTGTTGCGGGAAATAACTGGAATGCTGGCATTGAATCGGAGTCCGCCGGTCGACTTCACCCGTTGGGCGGGTCCGTATTGTGGAATACTATCATCCGCAAACCTTCCCCAATCAGACAAATTCATGTCATAGCCCAATTGGTGATCATAGGCCAGTGTGATGAACCTTTGGGGAGAGGTGCCCACTATCCTTGCGCTGGCGTAGCTCTTGCTGCTGCCACCACCGGCCAGCTCGGCCGACCCGTAGTCTTCGTCATCTTCAACCCGACTGCTGTCGGTATTCTGGGCGCCGGCTTGTAGGGCTACAAATAACAGCAAAAGAAAGCCGTAAAACTGACGCGCCAATAGACCCCGAATTAATAGACACCGCATACTACTTCTTTATCGTAACCCGCTGCCAAACATCTGTCCTGCCGAAGGTTTTCACCCCTACATATCCCCGGATGTCGAGGGTATTTTCATCGCGCGCCTTGATGACACAGGAATAAGTGTTTCCGTTTTCTGGGTCGTAGATCGTGCCGTTGCCCCATTCCTTTTTACCCGAGTAGGTAAAATCCTTGAGCAAGCGATACCCTTTGAGGGGCACTTGTCGCATCGATTCATCGGGGTTGTTGCGATCGACTTTTGGCTGCCCGGTATTCGGGTCATTGGGCTCACGCAACCAGACAATCTTACCGAAGTACTTGTCGGCGATTTTCTCCACTTTCACGCGGGCCTTGCCATGGGAAGGCTCCCAAACGCCGACGAGCAAATCGCCCTCAGCAGTTTGCGCATCTACGTTTTTTGCCATAAAAACAGCCATGATGACTGATAAAATCAACAATACTTTTTTCATTTGATGTTATTTTATTGTTTTGCGTTATTATTTTTTAACCTCTGTTTCAAAAACCACCTCTGCGGTGAGCTTGAGATCGGCTTCCAGGTCACGCTTCAAGTTGACATCTGCCACCAAGGTAATGGGCTTCCCCTTGAAAAAGTCCTCAATATTCTTTTGTTCTTCGGCTACCTGAAGCTCCCAAGTGCTGTCGCCCACGACCACCGGATTCAATACCCCTACCCGCCGCATATCAGCCCCTGGCGCTGCTAATGAAAAAGTAATATCGGAAAATAAATCGGCATATTCTCCTGATCCAGTTAAGCGAATCTTGCTAACACGCGCAGAGGTAATTTCCTTTCCTGAAACATCTCCTTGATCTGGGGTCCATTCCACAGTGGCCGTATTAGACCCTTCATAAAGCGGTCCGGGTGCCACCAAAAGCACTGTTCCGGATTCCAAACTGATTTTCTCTCCGCCACCCGTGCAGCCAAACAAGGCCGTTGATAAGATGACATACAATAAACTGGTGCGTAACATGGCAGATGTTTAGGTCGACAAAAATAACGGGCGGGCGCCACTGTGCCAAGGATTCAGCTGCATTATTGTAATGGTGAATTAAACCTCCCCCTCAGAATGGGCTCTATGTCGCCCGTACAACAAACCACGCATACATTTTAAAACAGGAGATGAAAGTCAACAAGAACATCGCCATCAGTGAGAGCGGCTTTATTTTTAATCCGGGTACGGGCGACTCATTCAGCACCAATGCCATGGGACAAGAAATCATTCGTATGCTCAATGAAGGCAAAACGCGCGAAGAAATCACAGATTTTATTCTAAGTCGATATGAAGTGGAAAAAGGAATTCTGGAGAAAGATCTTGGCGATTACTTTTTTATGCTCGGTACCTATCACATTGTGCAAAACGGCTAGATAAACACAATGAAAACCCTAAACATTGCGCTAACGGGTCTCAACAACATCGACTCGCCGGGTCCTGGTGTACCTGTAGCCCGCGCCCTTCGTGCGGGTGGCCTCAAGCATGTACGCATCATTGGTCTCGCCTATGACAACCTCGAACCTGGACTGTATATGCACGACCTGATCGATCGTTCCTATCAGATTCCTTATCCTTCGGCAGGATCAGAGGCGCTGTTTAACCGCTTGAAGGCCATCCACGACATTGAGGCGATCGACGTAGTGATTCCCAATTTCGACGCGGAATTACACAATTTCATGCGCATATCTGATCGTTTAAAATCGGAGTTAGGCATTCACTCCTTTCTTCCAGACCATGATTCTTTCGAAATGCGCCAAAAATCGGTTTTGGCCGAGTGGGGTGAAAAACTGGGAATCAAAGTGCCGACCACGAAACCCGCATTTTCTTGGTCTGAAGCGCGACAAATGGCCTCTGAATTGGGTTACCCCCTGATGGTGAAGGGCAAGTATTACGATGCCTTCACAGCGCACGATGCTGATCAAGCAGCAGCCTATTTTTACAAACTATCAGCGAAATGGGGGTTGCCCGTTTTGCTTCAACAAATCGTTAAAGGCACGGAAGTGAACGTTACCGCTCTGGGCGATGGCACAGGGGGTTGCATCGGCGCCGTCCCCATGCGGAAGATGTACATCACCGACAAAGGCAAAGCCTGGGCCGGAATTACCCTACAGGATGATCGACTTCTCGAAATAGCCCGCACTGCCATTAATGGTAGTCGCTGGAGGGGTGGTTGTGAACTTGAATTCATTAAAACCCACGACGATCAATACTACCTCATTGAAATGAACCCCCGCTTTCCTGCCTGGGTATACTTGGCAGTAGGCAGCGGCCAAAACCATCCAGAGGCGTTGGTGCGCCTGGCCCTCGGCGAGAGCGTTGGGCCAATGACCCGCTATGAAGTTGGAAAGATGTTTGTACGCTACAGCTACGACCAGATTGTGGACCTCAAAGAATACGAACACATCAACACCCACGGCTGGTTGTAGTTGAACTTACTGTCCAATAGATTTTGTTGAACGTATCATCATACCTACTCATTCGACCCCTCGATTCCCATCAGATCTTACCCCATTAAATCGCCTTTCTTCATGCTGCCCTACGAAAGACCCATCATCACCCGCTACAACCCGGGCATTACCAATAAATTTGGTAGTCGGGTCGACTATTTCCCCTTCACCCAAATCGATGGTGTGCCTGTAAAGCGGATCATCGATGAATATGGTTCGCCTTGTTTTGTGCTGTCCGAACGCACCATTCGCGACACCTACCGAAATGCACTGCGTGCCTTCTCGACCCGTTACCCCAAGGTACAATTTGCCTGGAGCTACAAAACCAACTACCTCAACGCCGTATGCCAGGTCTTTCATCAGGAAGGTGCCTGGGCAGAGGTGGTGAGCATGTTCGAATACCAAAAAGCCCTACAAAATGGCGTTTCGGGCGACCAAATCCTGTTTAATGGCCCGGACAAAACCGCCGATGACCTGCGCACGGCACTGCATAACAATTCTCTGATCCACATCGATCATTTCGATGAACTATATCTCCTGAGTGAGATCGTTCGTGAGGGCGGTAAAAAAGCGAGAGTGGCCATTAGAATCAATATGGACACCGGCGTGTATCCACAGTGGGACCGATTTGGCTTCAACTATGAGAATGAGACGGCTTGGGAAGCCGTTCAGAAGATCATGGGACAGCCCAACATGATTTTGACAGGACTTCATTGCCATATTGGAACCTATATGTTGAGCACCCGGGCGTATCATCTGGCGGCGACAAAATTGGCCCAATTGGCACTCAAGATTAAAAGTCAGTATGGTCACCGCATCGCGTATATCGACATTGGCGGGGGATTTGCTTCAGGCAATACGCTAAAAGGCTCCTATCTTCAAGGTTCAGATGTGATCCCAACCATGGATGATTATGCAGAAGCCATCACAACCGCTCTGCTCGGGAGTGGCATACCCACCACTGAATTGCCCTACCTTTATTTGGAGGCTGGCAGAGCGCTAATTGATGATGCTGGATATTTATTGGGGAGCGTGGTGGCCATCAAACGCCTGAGCGACGGTCGTAGGGCCACCATCATGGACTTTGGCGTTAATTTGTTATTCACCTCATTTTGGTATGACCACCGAATCACCCCCGCGCAGGAGTTCAGTCGGCATACCGAAGATATGGTGGTATATGGTCCTTTATGTATGAACATCGATGTGGTCCGTGAGAACATCTCCCTCCCCCTCTTAAATAGAGGCGATCAAGTGGTGGTTCACCGGGTCGGGGCCTACAACATGACCCAATGGATGCAGTTTATTTCCATGCGCCCCAATGTGGTGATGATTGACCGTGAGGGCGGTGTACACTTGATTCGGGAGCGCGAAACTGTCGACACCCTCAACCAACAAGAACGAACTCCCGCTCATTTGCGCGCCAACCCCCAACAATAAACCGCAACGCTGTTTAAAATCAAATGCAACTGACTGAGCTAAAATCCTGGTGGCAAAGCATCCGAAACAGCTATGCTCAGTTGTTCTTTTCCCTGAATCCATGGTTAGGATGGGGGTCGATCATCGCCAGTTTCGCCTCGCCATGGCTGGGATTGTGGGGATTGGCCTCGGTAGTGGTCATCAACGCTTTGGCCACTTTGGCTGGACAGGATCGGCATGCCATCAAAGAAGGGATGTTTGGGTTTAATGCACTGCTTTTGGGGCTCGCCCTCGCATACCGCTACAACCCGAACCCCACCTTCGCCGTAGTTTGGTTGAGTGCGATGATACTTCTGCTGCTGTTGGCCGTTTGGATGGGTAAGCGATTGGCCCTTTCCGGTCTACCGGCGCTCACCCTTCCATTTGTTGGCTGTATGTGGATCGTGGTATTGGCATCAGACCGCTTGCCCGGACTGGAAACAGCGCATCATTTCGCATCAGGCAGCTCATCATACTCGCTTTTTGGTGTGACCATGCCCACGCATCTCAATGAAGCAGCCTTTTTTGGCTTACCCGCCTTTTGGTCGGCTTATTTTAAAGTTTTATCTGCCACCTTCTTCCAGCCCAAAGTGGCCACCGGAATCCTGCTGTTTCTGGTGATGCTCATTCACTCGCGCATACAGACGCTACTCACCATTCTGGGCTTTGGCATGGCTTTTCTTTCTTTTCAGTTTTTGGGGGCCGACACCGACAGCCTGGTGTATCAGCTGGCTGGACCAAACTTCCTGTTCCTGGCCATCGCTGTTGGGGGATTTTATTTGATTCCTTCATCCGCATCATGGCTCACTGTAATTGCCCTAACGCCTGTACTCGCGCTGATTCACCTGGCGCTCATGCCCATTCTTCTTCGGTTTGGACTAGCCCCCTACACCCTCTCATTTAATGTGGTGACCATCTTGCTTTTGTTTTTGCTCAAACAGCGCTCGGTATGGCAGCCCCGGCTCGAACTAACTGGCATTCAGTATTACAGTCCAGAAAAGGCCCTCTACAAACATCAAGCTGGAAAGCGGTGGCGGCGGGAGTCGCGCTTTGCCCGGTTTCGCCTTCCCATCTGGGGTAGGTGGAAAATCAGTCAAGGCTACGATGGCCGTCACACCCACCTCAAAGAATGGGGAAAAGCCCTCGATTTTGTGGTGTGTGATGATGAGGGCCGGCATTTCTTCGGACAAGGCGATCAGCCCGAAGATTTTTATGGCTACGGAAAGCCTGTGGTAGCTCCTCTGGAGGGATATATCCACCGAATCGACAACCATGTGTACGATAATGAAGAAATAGGGGATGTTGATACGGAACGGAATTGGGGAAACTGCGTGGTGATCAACCACAACAATGGACTTTACTCGCTTTTGGCCCACCTCAAGAAAGACAGTATCCCGGTGGTGGTCGGACAATGGGTAGAAAAGGGTACGCTCATTGGGTGTTGTGGCAACAGTGGCCGCTCACCGGAACCTCACCTGCATTTTCAAATCCAAACCTCCCCGGAAGTGGGCGCCAAAACACACGCCTACCCCATCGCCTACTTTTTGGAATTTATGGACGGAAAGGAGCTGTTGCGTTGTTTTTCGGTGCCGAAGGAAAGCCGTATGGTGGCTGATGTAGAATCGGATGGCGTGTTGACAGCCGCTCTGAAGTTTAAACCTGGAATGCGGCTGAAATGGACACGCTCCGACAAGGCCAATGATGCAAAGGCGGTGGAATGGCGTTGCGCCACAGATGCCTACAACCAAACCTATCTGGAATGCCTGGAAACAGGAGACCTCATGTGGTTTTCCCACGATGGAATCATGTTTCAGGCCTTTGATTATGAAGGCAAGCGATCGTCGCTCCTCTACCGTTTTTATTTGGCTGCCTACCGTATTTTTATGGGAGAGCCCCGTGGTGTTGTCATGGAGGAGCATATTCCGCCCATCGATTATGGAAATCGGATCATTTTGGCAGCCCACGACCTTATAGCGTCCTTTTTTTCATTGTACCGAATCAGCTTTCGTTCATCCACCGGAACATTATCTGGTTCTGAATCCCAGGATCCGGACGTACGGGTTATTGAATCTGAAGTAGGCTCACATTTCCGTTACCTTAAAGGCATGGCATCGAACAGCCGGTTTTTAATAGGGCCTACGGGCATCAAAGATTGGACAATCAAGGGGTCGGACGGTTTTGTCGCTTCCTACAGCTGCCGCATTTTGGGATAAATCACATGCCGATGCGCCTCATCAACCTGCCCTTGTTTTCGGTAATTATTTCCGTAGCATGCTGTTTTGAGGAGACAGCCGCCCAGGGCTATTCTACGAAAGCCGAGATCGATAGTATGTCGTACCAACAATTCATAAAAAACGATATATGTGGTCTGCGCGCGACATTAAAGAAGGCTGAATCATCGGAGGTCGACTTCTTCTACTTGCGCTTGCGCGCCGCATTGTTGTTTACCCGATTGGGTCGGCATGAATGGTCATACCCCCAGGCTCACCGCCTGATGCAAATGAATCCGTACGACACCCTCGCACAACGTTTATGGCTGTTGGCCCTCAGATACACGGGCAGAAGAACTGAAGAGCTCCGGTGGTTATCGACCTGCGATTCGGTCAGCTACCGCCGACTCATTGGCGCTGATCCCATGAGGTCTGGTTCTGGAATTCAATGGGAAACAGCCTCAGTGGGTCTTGGCCATTTGACGGAAGAAGCATTTAAGGCGCGGCGAGACGGCAACTTCCTGGAATCCGGAGCATTGTACTCCGAACGCACCCTACAGGGGCCCATGACTATGCTGGGTGTAGCGGTTGAAGGGCGTCTGGGTAAAGTCACCTCTCGAAACAAGGCCTATCGCTGGAAGACATCCCAATCCTTGGGTGTGTTTCAATCCCATCCCCAAGGTGCCTGGGAGGCCTTGAATCAGGATCCAGTTTTGGGCATACAGCGATACACAAGATCATATGAGATTAGAGCCCTTCAGTATCATGGGCTTTTGGAACATACCCCTTCCCAAGCCCGAAACTGGTCGACCGGCCTCATCTGGGGGACTTTCTCCGAAAATTCCAAGCATTTGAGTAGTATCCTTCTGCCCGATTTCAGTGGATTGGCTCCAGTTGACTGCCTCTACTCCCATCAATCCCTGTTGGCTACACTCTACGGCCGGTATCGCCGCAGCAGTGCCGAGTTCATGGCCTCCGTGGGCTATGCCAATCTTGCAAAACAACCGCATGTACAAATCGACGGTGGACTCACATGGTACCCCGGTGGAAGGAGCTCCATGTACTACACCGGCAGTTGGAGTGGATTACTCCCAATACAAACCGATGCAGCGCCCGTTCGTCATATTGTGGCCCACAAACTGGGCAGCAGCGTCTACAAGAAGTGGTGGGGCGAAGTGGAATACATTAGCGGCATCCAAGCATCGGGTCCTACAGGAGCGCGTGGACTATCCAACTACACCCGACCACTAACTTTTCAGACATTCAATACCGTAGAGCCCATCCTCAGCATGGCTGGACTGGGCTTGATCAGGTACCACCGGTACGGCGCGCTTCGACTGGGCTACCAACGACAAATCCGCGAAACAACATTCTACAACATCCTTCAAGTGGCTGGTTCAACGACCGAAACGACCCTCGAGTTAAAACCTCAAAAGCACACCCTGCACTTGATTCATGTGGCCCTAACCTGGAAACTGCATTCATCCACCTAAACCAAAATAGTATGTACCTACCCCGATTGCTTTTCTTAGCCCTTTTCTTATTGGTTCTCACCTCGCCCCATGTACGCGGAGGCGATGATCCTACCCAACAAAAATTACGCAGTGCTTTTGAACGAAGCTACGCGCTGGAAAAAGAAAAAAGATACACAGAAGCGATGAATGCCCTTCAAACGCTCAATCAACCCAATGAATACCCTGTGAATCTAAGGTTGGGCTGGTTGGCCCACCATGCCGGACAATATACCCAGGCGGTAGGCTATTATAAAGCGGCGCAAAAGCTCCAACCTAAGTCGACCGAGCCTTTGTGGGGTCAACTTCTACCGCTGAATGCGCAAGAAAATTGGATAGAAGCCGAAAAAGTATATCTGTCCATTTTGGCATTGGACCCAAAAAACAGCTCGGCCAACTATCATCTGGGGTTGATCTACTACTATCGTGAGGATTATGCACAGGCCAAGAAATTTTTGGACGTTTCCCTTGAGCTGGCGCCCTTCGATTATTACTCCATGCTGATGAGCGCTTGGACCCGCCTATTTTTAGGTCAGACTGATGAAGCGGCCCGTTTGTTTGATCGGGTATTACTAAACACCCCGGGCGATCAGTCGGCACAGGAGGGACTGGCCCGCATTCGCTAACACCTAGCCCCTTGTACATCGGTTACAAGCGATTTATCCCTATTTTTGGGGTTTAATGACCCCCTTATGAACCGAATGAACCAACTGAAGGCCTACTGCCTATTGATTTTAATATTCTCCACCATCAACCCAGCGGAGGCCCAGAAGAATTCCAAAAAAACAGCGCCCGAACCTACAAAAATCGTGGTTGCACCGGCAAAAATCAATCGGTTCAACACCGGAACCCAATCCGGTATCGATCCAAAAAACTTTGATGTGGATGTGGTGCCCTGCGATAATTTTTATCGCTTTGCAACGGGTGGATGGATGAAGGCCAATCCACTTCCATCCACGGAAAGTCGCTGGGGCACCTTCAACAAACTGGGGAAGGACAACGATGAGAAAATCCGGATCATTCTTGAACAGCGAACCAACAGCGGCATCGATTATCCAAAGGGCAGTCCCGACCAGCTGGTAGCCGACTTTTATCGTTCGGCTTTGGATGAAGCCACGCTAAACAGAAGAGGATTCGAACCCATTCGCCAACGCTTGAAGTCCATCGATGAATGGACCGACCGAGGAAGCCTCATGAATCTGCTCGCTGAGATGCGATGGGAAGGATATGCCCCATTCTTTGGCTTTTATATAGGTTCAGATGCCAAAAAAAGTGATCAAAACATCGTGAATTTGGGTCAGGGTGGCCTTTCACTACCGGATCGTGACTATTACCTCAAGAGCGACTCAAACTCCCTGTCGATTCAGGTTGCATTCCGGTCCTATGTGGACCGACTGTTCACCCTCAGTGGCGACCGCGGTGAGCAACAGGCCGGTGCACGAATCTTTGCTTTGGAAAAGCAATTGGCCGAAGCCAGCATGAGCCGGGTTGACCGTCGTGATCCCGACAAAACCTACAATAAATACGCCTATTCCGATTTCAAGCAAGCCGACCAATTCGGCTTCCTCGCTTGGGATAAATTCTTCTCCGGTTTCGCCACACCTGCATTCGACTCACTCATTGTAGGCCAGCCCGCCTACCTCAAAAGCCTCAAATCATTGCTTTCGACCCTTTCCGACGCCGACCTACGCCTCTACCTAAAATGGAATGTATTGAACGGAAGTGCCGGACTCCTCGGAGCAGAGGCTGAACAAGCACGATTCGATTTTTACCAGACCACACTCAGTGGTACCAAACAGATGAAGCCCCGTTGGGAGCGGGCTATTGACCTCACCAACGGGAATATGGGAGAAACCGTGGGCCAATTATTTGTTCGCGAGCATTTCTCCCCTGAATCGCGTGCACGTGTTGAAGAAATGGTCGAAAACCTTCGTGATGCATTCCGTGAGCGCATCCAAAAGCTGAGTTGGATGAGTGTGGCCACGCAGAAGGAAGCCTTGAAGAAACTGGAGGCTTTTCGCTATAAAATCGGCTATCCCGACCAGTGGAAAGACTACAGCATGCTCGATATCCGTGGCGATCGACTCTATGAAAATGTGCTTCAGGTGCGCCGTAGAGGAATGGAGATCATGCTCGCCCGGATTGGTAAGCCCGTCGACCGCAATGAATGGGGCATGACCCCCCAAACCGTCAATGCTTATTACTCACCCAGCCTGAATGAAATCGTTTTTCCTGCCGGTATTCTTCAACCACCTTTCTTTAACGCCCTGGCTGAGGATGCAGTGAACTATGGCGGCATCGGTGCGGTCATTGGTCATGAATTCTCCCACGGATTCGACGACAAGGGCAGCAAATTTGATGGCCAAGGCAATCTCAATAATTGGTGGTTGGATGACGACCGTAAGCGTTTCGACTCGATTACGGCGATGATCACGCAGCAGTTTGAAGCGTTCCAGCCACTACCCGACCAAAGGATTGATGGCAAACTCACATTGGGAGAAAACATTGCAGATTTGGCGGGCTTGACCATGGCCTACCATGCCTACAACAAGGCCTACGGCAGCACGGCCGCGGCCTTCGATGGCATGACCTGGCAGCAGCGCTTTTTCGTGGGATGGGCACAGGTTTGGGCACAGAATATTTCGGAAAAGGAACTGCGCAAACGGCTCATTACGGATAGCCATTCGCCAGGTGAGTATCGGGTACTTGGGCCCCTATCAAACTTAAAAGAATTTCAGGAAGCCTGGGGATGCCCTGGCACCTCACTTCGCATGGATGTTCCCGCGTCGGGAAGAATAACTTTATGGTAATTCGATCTAGGCGAGGTTATGGAAGACATTTTGAACGTCTTCGTCCTCTTCCAGAAATTCAATCAGCTTCATAGCCTCTTCCTCCTGCGCCTCAGAAAGTTCAGTGAAACTTAAGGGGATTCGTTGCAATTCGGAGCTAATGACTGGCAATCCACGGGTCTCAAGCGCCTTTTGCATTTGTCCGAAGTCGGCGAATGCGGCCATCACCACCACTTCATCGTCCTCGGCACGAACATCCTCAGCCCCGTAGTCGATCAGCTCCAACTCCAGATCTTCCAATGATAAGCCCTCCGCTTTGATTCGGAAGATCCCCTTGCGCTCAAACAGAAACGACAGCGATCCGGTGGTGCCCATAGAGCCTCCGTATTTGCTGAACAAATGGCGCACATTCGCCACCGTGCGGGTTGGATTGTCAGTGGCCGTTTCTACCACAATCGCCACACCATGCGGACCATAACCCTCATAGACCACCTCCTCATAATCCTTCTCGTCTTTGTTGGTGGCCCGTTTAATGGCCGCCTCCACGCGGTCTTTGGGCATGAGGGCGCCTTTCGCATTTTGAATGGCTACCCGCAAACGCGAGTTGTTTTCAGGATCCGGGCCCCCAGCTTTGGTGGCCATGGTAATTTCCTTGCTGATGCGCGGAAAAATTCGCGACATCTTGCCCCATCTGGCCATTTTTCTGGCCTTGCGGTATTCAAACGCTCTTCCCATGATGTTCTGATTTGATTCCCAATGCTTCTTCTATATAGGCAAAAGTAGATAGTATTTCGGGTTTGCCGTCCACTATAGCGACGTCGTGTTCGAAGTGGGCGGAAGGCAGTCCATCTGCGGTCACCACTGTCCATTGATCGGCCAGGGTCCGCACTTGCCGACGCCCCATATTGATCATGGGCTCGATGGCCAGGACCAGTCCTTCTTTCAGGATCGGGCCACTGCCCTTGCGGCCATAATTAGGGACCTCCGGCTTTTCGTGCAGGCTTTTACCCAGTCCGTGTCCGACCAACTCACGCACCACGCCGTAACCATGCCGTTCTGCGTGCTCTTGAATGGCGAATGAAATATCACCAATTCTATTGCCCGCCACCATTTGTTCGATGCCTTTATAGAGGCACTCGCGGGTCACTTTCAAGAGGCGCATTACGGGCAAGGCCACTTCACCCACGGCAAAAGTGTAGGCATGATCGCCATAGAATCCATGTAATCTGGCCCCACAATCGACGCTCAATATATCTCCCTCGCGCAGCGGGTGCTGATCGGGGATGCCATGCACAACTTGGGCATTACGCGACAAGCACAGCGTATTGGGAAATCCATACATGCCCTTAAAAGCGGGCTCCGCCCCTTGATCACGAATATACTCCTCAGCCATACGGTCGAGGTGTAGGGGGATGGCACCAACGCGGATTTCACGGGCCAACATGCCCAGGGTTCGGCTCACCACCAGGGCTGCCGCACGCATCAGGGCAATTTCTTCGGGAGACTTATACGCAATCACCCTTTCCTCCAGCGTGAAAAAATACCGCCTCCACTGCCAGAGGTACGTTTCTTTCCTTTTTGATTGTAATGCGCCTCACGATCAATCAATTGATGACGGTATTCTCCATCTTCGGGGTGCAGCATCATGTAAATTTCACCCCATCCCCTAAAGCCGCCAACATTTCTGTCGTCGATAAACAGGTCGGCATTGACTTTTCTCGATGTCACGCCCACCTCGAAGATTTCTTCCGGGTAGTTCTTGTTCACTGAATAAAACTCGACCCCATTGGCGCGACAAAACTCAACCGCCTCGTCGAGTGCCCTTCCTTCTCTGATGGTCCAAAGTATTAGTTTATGTCCTTTTGACTGCAAGCGCTTCAATGTGTCAAAAGCAAATAACATTTCCTCACCAATGGCAGGATAGGCGTGTTCGACTATCGTTCCGTCGAAATCGACCGCGATGACTTGTCCGTTTTCGTGAATCATGTGCCGTACTCTATATCCATTAAATCCTCGCTCTATGGCTAAGGGGATTCATTACATAGTAAAAATGCTTCCGTATTGGGCATCCTTGGGTTCAATGCAGAGTACAGGGATCTGATGGTCATTGTAGACGATATGTTCTTCCTCGCTGCCCGTAAATCGATCCAGTAAGCCCCGGTCATCGCCAGTCATGATGACGATTAGATCAGCGTCAGCTTGAGACGCATAATCCAAGATTTGCTTGTCGTAGGCCTTACCCCCTGCTTGCTCATGCACCAAAGCCGTCTTTATTCCGTGGTCTTCGAGCAGTTTTTGCGCAAACTGCACATTTCTTTGTACAGCGGCTGACAAAAACTCGTCGGATTCGGTGGCTGCGTAAAGATGAACCTCAGCCTGAAACAAGGCGGCCATAGCGGCGGTCTGACTGATCTTCTGCTTGCTCTCGCGGGTCGAATCGATCGGCACCACGATGGTCTTGTAGCCATGGGCGCGCATGGGGCGCTGCTGCACAATGATGTCGGGAACACTGCTCAATTCTGACACTTTCAATGCGTTCGGGCCAATAATGTGTTGCAGGCCATGTATGCCATGGGTCCCCATGATGATGAGCCGCGCTTTCGATTTTTCCGCAAATTCAGGGATGGTGGTGAAAATGCTTCCTTCCTCCATCTCAAAATCCGCAGCCACCCCATGTTGGTTGGTGATGGAATCGGCCAATCGGCGAAGCTTGTCGTACAAATTTTTCAAGGTCAACTGCTCGCGCTTCATCAGGTCTTTGGTCTCGCTGTTCACCACATGAAGCAAAAGAATCCGATCCTGAGCAGCTTTGGCCACTGCTACCGCATGTTGTAGGGCGCATTCCGAAGGGGCGGAGAATTGAAAGGGCACTAAAATCAGATGTTCGTCGGCGTGGTTCATGGGGTTACAAGGCTTAAAGAGACGTTACGAGGCGTTACGAGTTGTTACGAGGTGTTACGAGGTGTTACGAGGTGTTACGAGGTGTTACAATACTTTAAGAGGCGATTCGAGGTGTTACTATTAAAGAAGTGCGAATTTACAAAAAATGCCGGCCACTTGAATTATTCAATGCGCTCCAATGCCCCCAGGGTAGGGATG
>CAIVQI010000345.1 GCA_903908015.1 uncultured Bacteroidota bacterium | reverse complement strand
TTCATTAATCGCTGGCATTTGGTGAAGAAGAATCCCGATCAAAAAATCAGTGAACCAGTCACCCCTATTGTTTGGTGGATCGAAAATACCACACCCAATGAATACAGGCCCATCATACGTAAAGCCGCACTTCAGTGGAATTTGGCATTTGAGCAGGCAGGCTTCAAGAATGCATTAGTCATTAGGGAGCAGCCTGATACAGCTGACTGGGATGCAGGAGACCTGCGCTACAATGTACTCAGGTGGACATCCTCCCCATTTCCGCCCTTTGGAGGCTACGGACCAAGCTTTGTTGATCCCAGGACCGGACAAATCCTTGGGGCCGATATCATGCTCGAGCAGATCTTTGTATTAAATAGACTCAAGCAATCTGATTTGTTCGGCCAATCCAATCTGGAGGGTTCTGAGCATGAGCATCCATCATGTACCGGAGACCTGCAGCATCTATCTACTGATGGTCGACCCGCTGGATGTGATTTTGGTAGGTCACTTCACCAGCAGATCATGTTGGGATGGCAAGCCATTGAAGGCTTGGGTGGAAATTCAGCGCGAAAACAACAGTATTTGGAGGAATCATTATATTATTTGGTGATGCATGAATTGGGGCACACCCTAGGCCTCAACCACAATATGCGCGCCAGTCAGCTTCACGCGCCATCCGACCTCCACAACGCAGAGCGTACCCGTGCTATGGGCTTGCTGGGATCGGTGATGGATTACCCGGCTGTGAATCTGCATATCGATACAATCAAACAGGGACAGTATTTCACCACCAGACCCGGGCCGTATGACCTGTGGGCGATCGAATATGGCTATTCAACCGCGCTTCCCGACGCAGCAGCGGAATCAAATCGACTCTTGTCTATCGCTGCCAAGAGTACGAGACCTGAATTGGCGTTTGGTAACGATGCTGATGATATGCGTTCGCCAGGCAAGGGAATCGATCCACGGGTGAATGTGGGGGATCTGAGCTCAGATGCCATTCAATATGCAGCCGATCGTTTAACGCTCGTCAAACATTTAGCCAATGGACTTCTACTGAAGCAACGTGAATCTGGGGCATCACACCAAAAATTGGTTCAGGCATATTCCATATTAACGACTGAAATGGCAACGGCCGCCTCGGTGCTGAGTCGATACATTGGCGGAGTTTATATTGATCGTGCCTATGTTGGTCAGGAGGGTGCTGTACGTCCTATTAATCCTGTACCCATCACCGACCAAAAAAGGGCTCTCGACATCATTTGCGCCCAAATCTTGGGGCCATCGGCTTTTCAGCAAACCGACACCTTGTTTGCGTACCTTCAAATACAGCGCCGAGGATTTAATTTCTTTTCTCAAACGGAGGATCCAAAAATTCATCAACGGGTTTGGATGATCCAAAGGGCGGCACTCGATCATATTCTTCATCCAACGACGATGCAACGTTTGGAAGATAGCAAAGTCTATGGGAATGAATGGGGAGGCACTGATGTTTTGGCCAGGTTAAGCAAGTCCATTTTCCGGGATGAAGCGTTTCGCGTCAGTACATTCCGACAAAATCTACAGATGGAATATTTGATGATGCTGGTTGATGTTGCCCGTCCCACGGGGGCAACAGGAAGAATGGATGGGCCCCGTTACGGGCAATTGGCCAGGACCGCCGCATTGGCTGAGCTGATTCGCCTCCGAAAAGACCTCGCCCGCCAGAGTGATCAAGAGCCCTTAGCATTGAAGGGCCATTTTGATGTGCTTCGTTTTCGGGTTAACCGCGCATTGGACCCGGGTAATTAGTCATTTTTTACATGTACAAGGGTTTTTTTGGGCTGATTGATGGCGCCACTGAAGTATATTTGCATCGCGTTTTACCTTCGTTTTTTCCTACTTAAATAGCCCAAACGCATGAAACCGAAGCGGTATTATATCCCCATGATTCGTTCTTTTTTTATATTGCTGTTTGCATTGTTTGTCGGAATCACTCCCACCAACATTCACGCCCAGCCGTCGGGTCAGGAGTTGTATGCAAACAATTGCGCTTCCTGCCACAAAATTGATCAGGTGTTGGTTGGTCCAGCCTTGGGTGGTATCGACAAACGGCGAGATGAGGCTTGGTTGCTGAAGTGGATCCGCAATTCTGCTGCAGTGATCGCTTCAGGTGATCAGTATGCCGTTGATTTATTTAATCAATACAATAAAACGGCTATGCCGGCCTATGATTGGTCGGATGAAGAAATCAAATCGGTATTGGCTTATATCAAAGAGGAGGAGAAAGCATTGGCCAACAAGCCAAAGGCTGCGGATGGTGGTACGGCTGCTGCTTCCGCGAATGGGGGTGGCGGGGCAACGCGCGGTGAATCAGCGCTGATGGTTTTGGCTTTGATTGTATTTGGTGCATTGTTGCTGTTTGCGGGTCGCTTATTATCGGCCCAATACCGACTACGAGGAATTCGCTTGTTTCATTGGAATACCATTAATGCCGGATTGTTCATTGTGTTCTTGGTGGTAGGCATGGCCTTGGTGGCTGTGCAATTCGCCCGCTTTATGCGCCATACACTACCTGTAGCCGCATCCGAGCATGGGGTAGTTTTGGACCAAATGCTGGCCATCACCTTTTGGATTACGTTTGTGGTATTTGTCATCACGCACATTTTGCTTTTTGTATATCCTTGGATGTACAGAAGGAAGGGTCTTGAAAGTAAGGCGCTTCATTATGCACACAACGATCGACTCGAGTTTGCTTGGACTGTGGTGCCTGCCATTGTATTGACCATTCTTGTTCTTTACGGTACTAAAGTTTGGCGGGAGATTACCCAAAGCGAACCCGGTACAGATGCACACGAAATTGAATTGTTTGCCTATCAGTATGCTTGGCAGGCAAGGCTGCCAGGTTCAGACGGTGTCTTGGGTCGGCACGACTACCGATTAATTGGCGCTACCAATTCTATGGGCATCGATCCTGAGAGTAAGGAAGCACAAGATGATCTACTAGTGCCTGAGGTTTACCTCCCTGTAGGCGAGCCCGTTGTACTTCGATTGAGGGCGCGGGATGTCATTCACTCTGCATACTTGCCGCATTTTCGCGTTCAAATGAATGTGGTTCCGGGTATGCCCACACAATTTGTGTTTACCCCAACCATCACCACGGAGGAGATGCGAGAGAAAATCAATAACTATAATTTCAATTATGTGCTCGCTTGCAACAAGATTTGTGGTGCAGCGCATTTCAATATGCGAATGAAGTTTGTTGTGGTTACCCGAAAGGAATACGACCAATGGTTGGCCAAGCAACGAACTTATTTTAAGAAGCCCGAAACTCAAACAGCATCCATTTTGTTACCTTAATTCAGCCAACATCGTATCATGTCGCACAGCAACCCATCTGCCTCAACTGCCCACGGACACGACCATGGGCATGACCACGGTCACCACAAGGAGACGTTTTTAACAAAATACATTTTTTCACAAGACCACAAAATGATCGGCAAGCAATATTTGCTTACCGGAATGTTTATGGCCGTAGTGGCAGCCTTGTTGTCCTTGTTGTTCCGACTTCAATTGGGGTGGCCAGAGGACACATTCCCATGGCTTGAGTCTATTTTAGGCGATTGGGCTAAGGGTGGCCGTCTGGACCCTAGTTTTTACCTCGCTCTGGTGACCATGCACGGAACCATTATGGTGTTTTTCGTTCTCACCGCCGGTCTTAGCGGCACATTTTCAAATCTCTTAATTCCGCTTCAGATTGGTGCGAGAGATATGGCGTCGCCTTTTCTTAACATGTTGAGTTATTGGATTTTCTTTTTGTCGACCGTCATCATGCTCCTCTCTCTGTTCATCGAGAGTGGTCCTGCTGCTGCGGGCTGGACCATTTATCCTCCTCTTTCAGCACTTCCCCAAGCCATGCCTGGTTCTGGATTGGGAATGACACTTTGGTTAATCAGCATGACATTGTTTATTGCTTCTTCTTTAATGGCGGCCTTAAACTACATCACAACCATCTTAAATCTGCGCACACCGGGTATGACCATGACACGCATGCCCCTAACTGTTTGGTCTTTTTTCACTACCGCCATCCTCGGTGTACTTTCCTTCCCTGTTTTGCTTTCTGCAGCAGTGCTTCTCATTTTTGACCGTAGTTTTGGAACCAGCTTCTATCTCAGCGAAATTTTCATTGCTGGTGAAACGCTGAACCGTACAGGCGGTTCACCCATCCTATTCCAGCACTTGTTTTGGTTTCTCGGACATCCTGAGGTGTATATCGTGCTCATGCCCGCTCTTGGCATAACCTCTGAGGTTATTGCTACCAATGCCCGTAAGCCTATTTTTGGTTACCGCGCCATGGTTGGTTCACTGCTCGGAATTTCATTCCTCTCATTTATTGTATGGGGTCACCACATGTTTGTGACCGGCATGAATCCTTTCCTGGGTAATGTGTTTATGATTCTTACCCTGGTTATTGCCGTCCCTTCAGCGGTAAAAACCTTTAACTACCTTGCCACATTATGGAAGGGAAACATTCGTTTTACTCCAGGGATGTTGTTTGCTATAGGGTTGGTGTCGTTATTTATTTCAGGTGGACTCACAGGTATTTATCTCGGTAATGCGGCTCTGGACATCAATTTGCATGACACTTATTTTGTTGTGGCTCACTTCCACCTGGTCATGGGTTCGGCCTCACTTTTCGGGATGCTGGCTGGTGTTTATCATTGGTATCCGAGAATGTTTGGCCGCATGATGAACGAGAAGCTGGGCTACCTGCATTTTTGGTTGACCTTCGCTGCTGTTTATATGGTGTTTTTCCCGATGCACTTCATGGGAATCGATGGTGTGCCACGACGTTACTATAACTTCACGGGTTTTGAATATATGGCGGAATGGATGGATCTGAATCGATTCATATCTATTTCAGCCATATTGGGTAGTGCTGCTCAATTGATATTTATCTGGAATTTCTTTAGCAGCATGCGCATGGGTAAAAAGGCGCCTATGAATCCTTGGAATTCGAATACACTGGAGTGGACTGCACCGGTTGAGCATTTACATGGCAACTGGCCCGGGGAGATTCCTCATGTGCACCGCTGGCCATACGATTACAGTAGGCCAGGTGCCTCAGAGGACTTCATTCCTCAGACGGTGAAAGACGACGACTTGCCTGAAGAATTGCGCAAACCCTCTGTACAGCCTGTCCCACACCATGCCGAAAAAGAAGCTGTGCCAACCGAGACCTTGCTGTTCAGCCGTTTGTTGCAGGCATTGGGATTCAGAAAGGCCTAAATAGTTCTGTTTCGGTATGAGCCAAGCATCCGACCGGCGCTCTAACCGTGAAGAAGGCGAGATTTTTATCCGGTCAAATACCGTTGTATTGGTATTGCTCGGTTTGCTGATTCTGGCGGGAGGCATTGTGAGAAGTTCTGGTTCAGGAATGGGTTGCCCCGATTGGCCGCGTTGTTTCGGTTTATGGATACCGCCCCTACACGAAAGTGAACTGCCCCAGAATTATCAGCATATTTATGCTGATCGGGGTTATGCCGATATTCGTTTTAATGCGGTCAAAACTTGGACGGAGTATCTGAATCGATTATTAGGGGCGCTGACTGGATTTGCCGTTCTTCTTCACATGATTTTGGCGTTTCGTAGTTACTGGCGTAGAAATAAGGCAGTGGTGGTTTGGTCTATTTTGGCATTGTTGCTCGTGGTAGTACAAGGAGGTGTTGGCGCATGGGTTGTAAAGACACACCTACGACACGGTGTTGTGACCCTCCATTTTGTATTGGCATTGGCTGTGGTGGCGCTTTTATTGCTGGCGCGTTATGCTGTTTCGCCCAATCGTATGAGGGAAAACACAAATCTGGAGCCACCATCAAGCTTACTATCCATGCGTTGGCAATCTTGGACGGTATTGGCATTGATGCTGGTACAAATTGTTTTGGGGACACAGGTGCGCGAGCAGGTCGACGAGTGGATGAGATTGAATGGAGCCAATGAATTGAACACTGCCGTACTTTTCCGTTCCTTGGGGTCAGCTTTTGAATGGCACCGAAATTTTTGGATGGTGGTTTTGATGGTCACTATTTATCTGTATTATTCAATTGATCGAAATTTGGGGCCGGGAGCGATTCGATCTTTGGCCTTATGTGTTCTGGTGCTATTGGGTCTGCAGGTTTTGACAGGTGGACTCCTTTCACGACTTGGTCTACCTGCTATACCGCGTGCTTTACACATCCTTTTGGGTTCTCTTTCCTTTTCGTTTACCATGGCGCTCTCCATCAGATTGGAGCAGCGCTACAGGAACTTACTCAACATTGTCTCCAATCCAACTAGTTCTGTTATAGGTGAATCGGATTCCAATCAAACCCGTTTTCATGGATAAATTGCGCGATTATGCTCAATTCTTAAAGCTCCGATTGGCCAGCCTGGTGGTCTTCAGTTCAGCATTGGGGTATTTAATCGCCGCAGGTTCTGCATGGGATTGGCATACCTTAATGGGTCTAACACTGGGTGGATTTTTTATTGTGGGTGCCTCCAATGGCATCAATCAAATTTTGGAGCGCGAGAGCGACCGGCTGATGCATAGAACCCGGAAACGACCGATGCCTGACGGTCGGATGAAGACAGGCGAAGCGGTGTTGGTTGCATGGTGCACAGCAGTTGTGGGTATCGGACTCATTTATTATTCTACGCACGTGCTCACCACCATATTGTCCATCATGGCGATGCTCAGTTACGGCTTTGTATACACCCCCATGAAGCGGGTGAGTCCTGTTGCCGTATTTATTGGTGCGTTTCCTGGTGCCTTGCCTGTGCTCATTGGGTATTCCGCTTTCAATGGGCACCTGAATTTTGAAGCAGGAATTTTATTTTTGGTTCAATTCATTTGGCAGTTCCCCCACTTTTGGTCCATTGCATGGGTGCTTCATGAGGACTATACCAGAGCTGGATTTCGTCTACTTCCCGGTGGTGGCGATCCAGGGATTTTTGTAGCCCGGTACATTCTTTTTATTACTCTTTTTTTAATTCCTGTCGGTATCGCTCCTGCATTCTTGGGGTACACACCATACGGATTCGCAGTTCTATCGGTGATTATGGCCGTGGCATTCCTGTATCCTTGCTGGAAGCTGGTTCAACAACAGCAAATGATGCAGGCGCGCAAACTCATGCTGGCCAGTTTTGTTTATTTACCAGTCATGCAGTTGGGTCATTGGCTTTTTAAAATTTAAGTCATGACACTGGTGTATTGTCTTTATAACTTGTAGCATATGGATGCAACACTATCACGGACTACTGGTCCGGTACGTAAGAAAAACAAACTGCACGCGAAGGAATTTCTGTTATGGGCGTTTTTGGTCAGTGTGTTTATGATATTCGCTGGGCTGACCTCTGCTGTAATCGTACGCAGGGCCGATGGAAATTGGCTGGAATATGTTTTGCCGTCCGCATTTTGGTGGTCAACGGCATTCGTTTTGTTGAGCAGCATCAGCCTTCAATGGTCGCTTGTCCAAGCGCGACGAGATGAACTCGGAAAACTGAAATTAGGTCTGGTATTGACGCTGTTTCTGGGTTTGTTGTTTTTGTTCTCGCAATGGGTGGCATTTCAGCAAATGGTGAGCGTGGGCTTGTATCTTGTTGGTAATCCTTCAACTTCGTTCTTGTATGTCATCACTGGCCTACACGGACTGCATATGCTGAGCGCAGTAGTCGTTCTCTTCGTTATATTTGCGCAGGTTTTTCAATATAAGGTTCATTCCAAAAACATGCTCTCTATTCGTCTTGGCACGCTTTATTGGCATTTTTTGGGCGTTCTTTGGATTTACCTGTATGTTTTTTTTCAATTGATTTTTTAAAATTGTCGCATGTCCGCAGCCCAAACCATTTCTTCTGAATCCAATTCTGCCGCCCGCTTATGGGGTGGTGGGGTAGAGCCTTTCGGAGCGAGTTACGGAAAACTCATGATGTGGTTTTTCCTCTTGTCAGACGCATTCACTTTTTCGGCGCTGCTGTTGGCTTATGCAGCACTCAGGTTTAGTGCTGCGAGTTGGCCCGTTCCCGATGAAGTCTTTTCAGCAGTGCCCCTGATTCATGGCAAGTTTCCGTTGGTGTTTGTGGGTATTATGACCTTTATTCTTATCGCAAGTTCTGTGACTATGGTACTTGCAGTGGAGGCTGGCCACCGCGGAGCACGTAAGGAGGTCGTAAAATGGATGATCTACACGATTATCGGTGGACTTATGTTCCTGGGATGTCAGGCCTGGGAATGGACCCACCTGCATCACGATGGAGCATGGTGGGGCAGTAATCCTTTCCTCAACGCAGACGGCACGCCGGGCATGGTCAACTTCACCAACTTATTTTTCACGATCACCGGTTTCCACGGATTTCATGTATTTAGCGGGGTTGTCATCAACATCATCATCACCATCATGACTGCTACTGGTGTGTTCGACAGGAGAGGTACCTACGAAACCATCGAAAAAGTAGGTTTGTATTGGCACTTTGTTGACTTGGTTTGGGTTTTCGTTTTCACCTTGTTCTACCTGATTTAATTGCGTCTAAAATCATATCTCCATGTCACAGGAACACACATCGGAATTTAAGGTAAAAGACATTTGGCGTGTATTTTGGGTGCTCGCTGGAATCACTGCCATTGAGTTTGTGGTAGCATTGGCCATACCCGAAACAATCATGCCCAAGCCCTTTAAAGTCGGACTGTATTTGGTGCTCACCCTCATGAAGGCCTTTTATATAGTGGCTTATTTCATGCACTTAAAATTTGAGCGCCTTAACCTCATTTACAGCATTTTATTGCCAATTGTTTTTATCGCCTGGGTCATTGCTGCTCTTATTTATGAGAGTAATTATTGGCTGATGTTAGGATTGGAATGATGAGCCGCAGGGCACGACAGCTGCTACTGCTCTTTTTGATGCTGGGATTGCCAGTCGTCGTATATCTGGTGTATGTCAATTCAGCGGAGAATAAATACCACAAACTTCCTGTGTTTGGGCCTAGATATGTTATGCCTGTTGCTGTAGCAGGTAGTCGCGAAGACACCTTATTCCACAGCATCGCGTCACTCATCCGTGTGGCAGACCGACAGCCCAACAGAGTGTTGGTGGTGAGCTTTTTTCCTGAGGGGGATTCCAATATCACACGTCTGAGATACGATCAATTGCGAAGAGTAGGGGACGTATTCAGTGAAAATCCCCTGGTGTGGTTGATGCAAGTCCACCCAAAAGAAGGAAGCAAGTCGGAGCATACCCCACCCTCGGCCTTGCGGAATATAGAATTGGCCATGGGTCAATCTCGTTTATCCGATTCTTTGTACCGCCAGGTGGCCATTTATCGATCGGATTGGCAAAGTATGTTCCCGCAGTCAAGACAAGAAGAAATGACCATTTTGTTTGACAAGCAACACAGGGCCCGGGGCTTCTATCGCACAATTCTCAGGAAAGAAACTGATCGCTTGATGGAAGATGTGCGGACCTTGATTGCGGAATATGCCAATACCGCACCCAAACGAAAGCGTTGATCGAATTGTAAATTTAATGAGCAAATGAACGAGAAACTAGCCCTGAGATTGATTTATACGGTTTCGGCCCTTGTATTGGTGGCCGTCGTGGTATTGTTTAACTTGCCCAAGAATGAAGAGGTTCCGGCATTGGTGCAAAAATTGCCAGCGTTCAACGCTTGGATCAATGGAACGTGCACCATTTTGTTGACCGTGAGTTGGTGGATGATTCGTGCGCGACGTATCGACTGGCACAAACGCCTCAACATCACAGCTTTTTGTTTGTCGAGCCTGTTCCTGATTTCCTATGTCATTTTCCATGCCTTTGGTGTTGAAACGCGTTTTCCGATCGAAAACCCGCTCCGACCTTATTATTTAACCATACTCATCAGCCACATTATTCTTGCGGCTGTGGTTTTGCCTTTGGTTCTGCTGTCGTTTTACAGAGGCCTGACCGGACAAATCGAAGCGCACAAGCGCATCACCCGCTGGTCTATGCCCATTTGGCTGTATGTCACCACCACTGGTGTGGTGGTTTACCTCATGATATCACCCTATTATCCTTTCTGATATGAAAAATGCATTGTTGAGACATTCATGGGTGCTGCTCCTCATGATTTTGCTTTCCGTCAGCAACGAGGTCGCCACAGCCCAGTGCCCCATGTGCAAGACTACGGTTGAAGCCAATCAAAAGGATGGCGGAAAGGGATTGGGTAAAGGATTGAACTCAGGAATTTTGTATCTGCTGTCCATGCCGTTTATTGCTGTCGGTTCCATCTCTGCGGTCTACATCTACCGTAAGCGGCGGGAAAATGTAAGTCTAGGCGAGTAATGGAAACCAAAAATACCTCCAAACCAACTCCTAAGAAAGCATTAGGCCCTTGGATAGCCGCGGGCAAATGCCTTTGCCCACAATGTCGCACAGGTAAGATGTTTAAATACCCAGCTTGGAATTGGTTCAAGGCCTATGATATGCATCAGGATTGTTCGGTTTGTGGATTGCATTTTGAAGTAGAACCGGGCTTCTTTTGGGGAGCCATGTACATCAGCTATGCTTTTGGGGTTGCGATATCTGTGGTTGCCGGAACAATCACCGCTGTAATGCTACAAGACCCGGATTTGTGGGTATATATTGTCGCGGTGATTACACCTTTGATCCTGCTTTCCCCGCAAAGCATGCGTTACAGCAGGGTACTGATGCTTTACTTATTTGGGGGGATTTCCTTTCGCGGATAAACGCAGGAGGGTTTAATCCCTTTATTTTTGGGGCGCATGAATGAAAAAAAATTCATAGATACCGCGGGCATCATTAAAAGCCGAAATCCTGGGCTTTATCGTTTGCTGCCCCGATTCATATTGAGGTTGATCAAGCAGATGCTGCATGAGGATGAATTAAATGAATTCTTGGACGATCATTCGAATGATCAGCCTGCGGAATTTGTAGATGCCGCATTGAATCGATTGGGAGTGAGGTCTAAAATCATTTCTCATGAATTTGCGTATCCGCGGAGGTGTATCTATGCGGCCAACCACCCATTAGGTGGTCCGGACGGACTGATGCTCATGCAACATTTGAATCGGCATGGAATTGAATTTAAATCGCTGTCCAACGATTTGTTGAACCACCTCAAGCCACTCCGCCCATGGATGATCAAGGTGAATTCTTTTGGAAGGCAATCGCGGCAATTCACCGCTGAGGTTGAGAAGGCTGTGGGAGCCGATCAATCGTTGTTGATATTTCCCTCCGGTTATGTTTCTCGACCCTATGAAGATGGAATACGTGATTTGGCCTGGAAAAAGACCTTCATACAGCTGTCTACGCGCTTACACATGGACATCGTTCCCGTGAGCATTAGTGGCATCACCTCGAATAGATTTTTGCGTTTGGCCCGTTGGCGAAAGCGATTGGGATTGAAAGCCAACATTGAAATGTTCCTGCTGGCCGACGAGATGTTTCGACTCAAGAATAAAGAAATCACTATTTATTTTCATCAACCCATTGCATGGCAACGTTTAACTGATGGGCAACACCCAAAAGAATGGGCACGAAATATCGAACAGATGATCTATGAAAGGCATCCAAAACTCATTTACGGAACCCATGAGCACTAAACAGGAACAATCCCTCATTGATCGTCCTACTCGGGATGCGCTCTGCAACGATCTTTCACGCGCTTCACTGCTTCGTCAAACCCACAAAGCCGGACGCGACATTTACCTCTTTCGGGGCCAAGATTGCCCGGCCTTGCTTGCTGAGGTTGGTCGACTACGCGAATGGAGTTTCAGGGAGGCGGGGGGCGGAACGGGAAAAGAATTGGACTTGGATGGCTATGATCAAGGTCCTCAAGCCTATGAGCAGCTCATTGTTTGGGATTCGGTAGATGAAGAGATTGTGGCTGGTTATCGACTGAGGATGGGTGCCGAAGCGCTTTTGTCTGCGGAGGGCACCAGAAGTTTATCGACTTCAACCCTATTTGAGTTTAGTGAAGAATTTCAGCGCGATTTTTTGCCATATACCTTAGAGTTGGGGCGCTCATTTGTGCAGCCTGATTACCAGCCAGGAAGGGGTGGTAAGTCATCTATTTTCTCGCTCGACAATTTATGGGATGGACTTGGGGCATTGTTTGTGACACGTCCGCAACTGCGTTATTTGTTTGGAAAGGTCACCATGTTTACACATTATGACCCACGTGCAAGAGACATTTTGTTGTCATTCTTAAATTGTTTTTTTCCTGATCCCGACCAATTGGTTTGGCCAAAGAATGAGATCTATCCGCAGTTTAGAGGCCATGATCATGCTTCAGATCAATGGGGGACTGACTATAAAGACGCGTATCAGGTGCTTGTTCGTCGTTTGCGTTCTCTGGGAGAGAATGTTCCGCCGCTCATCAACTCCTATATGAATTTATCGTCGAGTATGCGAACCTTTGGAACGGCCATTAACCAGGCCTTCGGGGCTGTTGAGGAGACGGGAATCATGGTCACCATCGCAGACATATACCCTGAAAAAAAGCAGCGACATATGGATACTTTTATCCCCCCGTCAGGGCGAACTGCCTGACGTTACTTAAAATAACATTTTGCCTTAGTCATGATGATTCATCCAGAATACACAGGGAAGGTGAAAAAAAAGCCCCTCGATGAGGGGCTAAAATTCGTGAACGGTATCGGAGATTACTCTGCGCTTATTTTCACATCCACCGCGTTCATGCCTTTTTTGCCCTCCTTGAGGGAAAATGACACCCGATCATTCTCGCGGATTCGGTCGATCACGCCAGTAGCGTGAACAAAATACTCGGTTCCACTCTCATCACATTTGATGAAGCCGTAACCTTTGGTTTCATTGAAAAATTTTACTGTACCTGTATTCATTGGGTTAAAAAATTAAGTTGCAAAGATACGCAAAACTTTTGTTCGTCCTTGTTGTTTCTTAATCCGAAAATGATTGTAGGATAATATATTTTGCATTGTGTTTATTGCAATCGCTTTACAAGTTACTGTAATCATTATGACTTCATTGACCTGAAGTCACGCGCAATTGAATAGGATTGGTTTATAAATCTTAAAAAATAGAATATGTCTGTCTTAGTTGGCCGTAAGGCCCCTTCTTTCAGCGCCAAGGCCATAGTTGGTGGGAGCGAACTTGTTGAATCCTTTAATCTGGAGCAATACCTTGATAAAAAGCACGTAATCCTGTTCTTCTATCCTAAGGATTTT
>CAIVQI010000344.1 GCA_903908015.1 uncultured Bacteroidota bacterium | reverse complement strand
GTACAAACCGTTGAGCCTTTTTCGATGGACGCACTACTGCCGTCTCCCGGTGGGTCGCGCAGAATCATCATCGGCAGTTGTGGGCTGGTGGAGGTAAAGTTCACCAAACGGGGGCGTTTGCCCAAGACCACCGCTTGAGTAGAAAATGTATTTTCCTGGTCGTCGGCCTTGGCCAAAATGGTCAAGGTTTTTTGGTAAGGCGAGGCGATGTTGGGGAAACCCGCCGTGAACCGATACTTGAATGTACCCGTCGTAATCATGGTGTCGATCGGGCCATCTCCCTCGATCAGGTTGTCGATATGCAGTTCTGCCGTATCCAGGTAACAAACCCCGCCATCGTACTGTTGAAAAATCTTGATGTTGGTGGTATACTTGCCATCCTGTTCCAACATGGTGATGCCACAGGCATTGGTGTCCAAGGGGGTCATTTCAATTTGGGGTGGCGCGTAGTAAATGAAGTCGGTCGTGTCGTTCACGTTTGTCAAGTCGATGGTTCGCCCGCCTTGCAATTGAAAGTAATTGTAAATGACGTTGTTGGAATGCTCGGTAACCGCGATGGTCATTTTTAGCGGCGGCAAATCCTTGAATTGAAACTTGCCGTTTTCTTCCGTCAACTGAATGATCTTTTTGAAACAACCATCCAGCGATTCTACTTTTACCTTGACAATCGCGTTAGCAGGGATGACGCTCTTGCGGCATTTGTCATTGCCCGCCATCTGGCCGCTTACCGTGCGTTTGGTTTGGTTGCGAAACAGGATCCCGGCCACGGGCGAAGCGATCTTGTCGATGTCCCAAAAAGCCGGGTAAAAACTGTGGCCGTTGTAGGTAGGCGTGAGTCGAACGGTGGCACCGGGCTCCAGATCAACGGAAAAATACCCGGTACTGTCGGTATACACTGCGGGAACGTTGCGTTGGCCATTGACCAAAATCTCGGCACCTTTGACAAAACAATCGGTCCCTTCATAGCGCACATAACCGGATACGGGCACGGTGCTTTGATCGGTAAAATCAACCTGATCCGTGCTGGTATTGCTAGGATTGAGGGTAACCAGGCGGGTAGAAGGCGAAAATTTGTGCGGCAGCTCGTTGACGATGGCGGCTACCGTACTCCATCCTGCGCCGTGGCTGACACCCAGACCCGTGAGGTCAACGCCCATGTCGCGCAGGGTGCTGTCCGTTCCTTCGTTGAGGTTGAAGTACGAACTCAGGTTGGCGTTGGTTATATTGGTACCAATATTCGCATAGGTCTGGATATCGGGCAGGGAAAGCAATGCGCTAAAAAACGCAACTTCATCAATCAAGCCGGTGAAGTACGCTTTATGGGCCGAAGCGCCATCGGCCTGAGCGCCCAGTTTCCAGGGCAACCCTGTCCAGGCTGTTGCGCTGTAGCTGTGGGTTCCCAAGAGGTTGCCGTCTTTGTACAGGGTTATTTCGAGCGAGGTGCCTGCTTTGCGCATGACCAGGGCCAGGTGGTGAAAGCCCGTGCCCAAATCGCCGAAAGTGTGTACCTGTGACCCAATGCCGAGGTCGAGTTTGCCCTGGTTGAGGCAGAGCAGAAACTGATTGTTTCCGCCCGCATCTGCCTTGCTGAGGATGGCCTGGTTGTTGCTAAAGTCGAATGCCTTAACCAACACGGTAATCGTGGCGCTGTCCTTGAGGGCAAAGCTGGTGAGATCGGCATAACTGCTGTTGACCCCATTGAACTCCAACGACTGGCTGGTGTAAAAACTCTTGCTGGGGCGGGCGGTAAAGATCGTATGCGCGCCATAATTGATCCCTTCGATCTTGTAAAAACCCGTGGCATCGACAATGCCCGCATTGATGACGTTGGGTTTGTCGCTGGTCCATTGGGCACTGCACAGGTAGGCTTTGAGTTTGTTGCTGGAGATGTCAAAACCTTTGATGCCTGCGCCTTCGTCAAATTTCCAGTAGGTAACGAGCCCGGGGGTATTGGCGCTGGCGGTTTTGTTCATCAGCATCTGGATCTCGGTTTGCGGCAATTGCCGATCGAAGAAACGGACCTCATCAATTTTACCGTTCAGGAAGCCACCTGCATCGCTGCGTTTGCCCAGGTAGAGGACGGAGCTATCGGCAGCAACACTGCCGATGGCCGTAGAGACCAGTTCGCCATCCACGTACAGCAAAAGCGCGGAGCCATTGTAGCTGGCCGCAACGTAGTGCCAGTCGGTGGCCGTAGCGGTGGGAAATACGTAGCTCATCTCGGCGGGGCTGCCGCCAGTTTGGCCCAGGCTAAATTTGACTCCTGGCCCACTGCTTGCGGGTAGGGTGTGCAGCCACCAGTTTTTGGCAATGCTGCTGCCCAGATCCAGGATACCCGCAGCATCATTGCCGGCATTCAGTTTGACCCAGGTGGTAACAGTGAAGTTATTGCGCGGGAAAACGGGGTTGTACTCCGCAAAGGCCGACCCATTGCCGTCGAAATTGAGCGCTGCCCCCAGAGTAGGACTGAGAGAGACCACCGCTCCCGGTACGGGGTTGCCGCCGAGGGTTTTGACTTGTCCGGTGATCGAACCGTTGGGGTTCAAAAAACCCAGCGCTTTGCCGCGGCTGCCTTCGCCAAACTGATTGACGCCTGCCACTTCATAGGTGTAAAATTTTCCGGCCAGGACATTGAAATCCAGAAAGGCAAATGTTTGGCCGTCAACCGTGGCCAAAAGAGCACCATTGCGGTAAATTTTGTACGATGTGGACACTGGCGAAAGGGGATCGGGCGACCAGTTTACCTGTACCCGGTCTTCGAGGTCGCCTTCGCTGGCACTGACAATGGGTGGTGCCGGAGGCAACAGATAGCTGGCCCAAAAACCAAAAGCGCCCTGGTTTTTCTTGCCAAAATAACTGCCCATCAGAGGCTGCCCGATGGTGGCGTAGAGGCGGTTTTTTGTATTGTACGCCCCGGTGAGGCTGCCATAATTTACAAATGCCTTGCCGGTGTAATAATCGTTGTCACTGGCCGTGGCACAGTTGGGACTGGACTGAGCCAAGCCTTGCTGAAGTCCGGTCAGCAACAACAAGACCAGCATCAGGTGGTATATTTTTTTCATGCGTATTTTCTCTTTGGGGGCGAAAAAAACAAGCGTTTCATTTTGTCAAAGGATTATATGAGTAAACGGTTCATTTTGAGTTTATTATAAAATCCTTTGGCTTCGAGAAAAGGAAACAATTATTGTTGCCCCACTACCTGGTTTGGAATTCGATTGAAAGAGTATACTAGCGTTTTCCTTCGCTGATCAGGAGGTTTTCCAATTTGGACAGGCGACTGCCCAGGGCATTGACATCGCTGCGCAATCCGTCGTTTTGTTTTTGCAGCCCCTGATTGTGGTTGCGCAGGGCGGCATTTTCAGCCTCCAGTTCTGCCACCCGCCGCGCCAGTTCCTGGGTAGCAGACACGTTGAGGTTGCTGATTTCCTGGTAATTGACCACTTTGAAATCTTTCACTTCCCGGCCGTATACCAATAGCTTTTCCGGCAGTGGGGATGCCCAGTTGCTCACCGAAAAGGATTGCGCAGTCTCCGTTTTGCATACCGTGAATAGCTCTTTGCTGTTCTTGTCTGCTCCTAAGGATACCCGATCGCCTACCTGCAAGCCGTGCTTGGTATCGAGTACAATGCTCAATTGATCACCAGTCAGGCTCAAGTGTTGGGCGAAGGCATTGATGTCGGGGACGACGTTGGTCATGGTCGAAACCACATCTGGCAATACTTGCTCCACTTCCTGGGCAATGAATCCTTTATGGACTTTTGCACCCGCTCCTTCCTCAATTAAGCGGTAATCGGCCAACTGTAGTTTCATCAGGGTACTCAATGAAGCAGCGCCATTGAGATAGTTGATGTCTGTTTTGATACGCTTGTCGGAATAGATCTCTTGGCTTCTAACAAGTATTGGCCCCTCGAAAAAAGCACTCCAGTTAGTTCCAGTTTGTTGAAGCACACGCATGACAAAAAAGTCATCCTGAAAATTTGACATAGTAACTAATCCACCAGCCATAGACACTTTTCGAATCCTCGAACCATCATCATAAGCTCCCGCATTTATTTGTGCGCCAGGTCTGTGATTAAGATAAAGAGTAGATGGTTTCCCATTGTTTAAAGCATTAAGCGAAGTATGGTTCAAGATGCTATACTCCCCTGCGGCACCACTACTTGTTTGAGCGGTGAAACTATTGGCAACCACAGAGTCCCCAGTCCCAGTAGGCTGCTTGGTCAATTGCAAGATGCCGACTTTCAAGGTATCTACAGAAAAGGTGCCTGGCACACTGATTTTGGCTCCATCGTAGCTCATGTCCTGGGTATTGGCTCCTTTTTTAAAGACGAGGCTTGACTTTGAGCTGCCGTCGATCAGCACTTTGGCCTCTGCGTCGGGGTTTTTCACATGCAACTGGTAGCCGGCAGTAGGGGTAGCCGTGCCCGCGCCTACGGTACCCGAAGAGGGGAAGGTATTGCTTTGTCCGAGTAGGGAAAGCGCATAAGGCGCCGAGGTCAAGCGGGCCCGCGGGTTCAACTCGGCGCCAGGGCCTACACTGATGCCCAGGAAATAGGGCTGATCAAAGGCTGGCGTAAGGGGCGTAATCGTACCCAATACAACGCTGTACACGCCGCCGAGAAGTACCACAGAGTCTTGTTTTTCTGTCCAAACGGGGGTACCTCCGGTTTCTACGGTATAAAGTCTGAAGGTGAGGGTATACAACCCATCCTCTTCGGATACTCCGGTAGATTTTTGAAGTGTTCCTTGTATAGTGAGACTCGATTGAGCCTGTACAGATGCGAGACCGAAAAAGAGTAATGCAGAAAACAGGAGTGTTCTAGTTTGCATGGTGCAATTTTTTTTAAAATGAAAAAAGAGGATTCATTTCATGGTGAAACTGCACAAAAGTGAACGTCCAAGGTTGGTTTTCCTAATTTTTGATATGTACAAAAACCTGTACAATTTATCTGGAGGGCCGTTTTGGGCTATTTTCGGGCCTTAAAAGCACAGAAAACCCAAAAATGACCACAACCCCACCACAAATCGCC
>CAIVQI010000343.1 GCA_903908015.1 uncultured Bacteroidota bacterium | reverse complement strand
TGTCAAGGGGCATTTACAGGACTGAAAAGTTTTTAATCCGTTTTCTTTCAAACCTATTATTCAAAGGGAATTTTTCACTCAAGAACCGTGAAATGCACATTTTTGCTGACACTGTAAATGACACTGTAAATGACACTGTAAAATCTCAAGTTGACACTGTAAATGACACTGTATTTTTACTCATTAAACAAGACAACAAAATAACCGCCAAAGAAATTAGCGTACGCTTAAAAATGAGTCTAAGCACTGTAAGACGAAAAATTAAAGACCTTAAAAACAACGGAAGAATTGAACGTATGGGGAGTGATAAAACAGGACTTTGGAAAATAATTGAATAAAGCAACGGGATGCACCAATGAAAAGAAAGCATCACGATAACAAGCAGCGCTCAGGTATTCGATTGTTTTATGGGGTTAGCCATTCCTCGAATTCGTGGGTCCAAAGGCGAGGTACTTGATCTTGGAGTATGCCATGTTGGAGAATCTTTAGAAATTGGGTTCGGGGCATGGCCTGCGCGCCTAAACTTCCCAAGTGAGCGGTCTCTTGTTGACAATCGATGAGGTCAAAACCGTGTGCCTCCAACCAACGCACAAGCGTGATCAAGCCGAATTTAGAGGCGTTTGATACCCTGGAGAACATGGATTCTCCAAAGAAAATGTGTCCAATGGCCAAGCCATATAGTCCACCTGCCATCGTTTCGCCATCCCAGACCTCCACCGAATGGGCGTAACCACGACCATGAAGGCCTACATATGCCTCTAGCATATCAGCCGTGATCCATGTGCCCGACTGTCCGTTCCGCTTGATGCGCGCACATTCTGTCATCACAGCTTCAAAATGCGTATCGACCGTCACCCGAAACCGGCGCTGATTGAGTAGCGGCTTCATGCTGTGTGAAACCTGGAGTTTAGAAGGAAACAGCACAAAGCGTGGGTTGGGCGACCACCATTGTATGGGTTCGTGTTCGCTGTACCATGGGAAAACCCCTTTTCGATACGCGGCGAGCAAACGGTCCGGATGTAAATCACCCCCAAATGCTACTAAATTACCGGTGCTCTCTTCGATCTCAAATGGAAATAGGTCGAGATGATCGTTCATTTTCTACAAATATAGGTCGACTTCCTACGGTCCGATGGAAAAAATCACGATATTGGTTATTCGAAAAAGTTCACTGTTCTGCCATGCCATTATCCAATCAGGCCGAAGCCAACCGCGCCATAGCCAGCCGCGCCATAGCCAGCCGCGTTGTCGCTATCAATCCCAATATAGCCCCAAAAGCCAAACATCAGCATTTTGTGCTCAAGAACGAGTATAAATCAAAAAAAGCAGGGATTCCCCCAACGTTTTTAGTCGTTTTGCAGCTTTTTTGCTTGGGGGTCACATGGGGGATTTTTTGGCCGAAGTCCGTTGACGCGCAGGCGGTAACCCCCCCCATGGGTTACCTCTTCAACGACCAAAGCGTGGCACGAATCGACATCATCATGGACCCCGATAGCCTCAACCATATGCTCTTGCAGGCAAATTGGTATACCGACCATGAATATCCGGCCACGTGCATTTTCACCCGTGGCAGCAGGACCGACACCCTCACCCAAATCGGGTTCCGACTCAGAGGCAATACCTCGAGGGGTGCTCAAAAAAAGTCGTTCCGCATTTCCTTCAATACC
>CAIVQI010000342.1 GCA_903908015.1 uncultured Bacteroidota bacterium | reverse complement strand
GTAGAGGAGCTGGTCGACCGGATTGGGAAAAAGGTCGCTCACCAAATCGCCCAAATCCATAGAATGTTGTTGCGCCAAAGAATGAGCAGCTGTGGCCAAAAGAGCCATTTGCTCATAAACCTGACCGCTGAGACGCCTCAACTGACGGGCCAAAGGATCTTCGTGGTGGTCGACCAAAATTCGGAAAATATGGTTCTGCATCGTCTCAAACAGAAATTGCCCGCGTTCTTGTTTATACCACCCCACGGCCTTGTTCAGAAGTTGATGTTGGTGACTGGTCTGACAAATCTCCAGGTAGTGATTTTGACGGGTTTTCAGAAAGCCTTCCAAAGCCAGACTCAGGTGCAGCCCTCCTTCGCCTGGGTCTTCTTCGCCCCGCACCAAATAACCCTTATCCACCAAACTTTGTACGGCTAAACGCACCGCCACAGGAGGTTGGGTTTGGGCTGTTTTCTCCTGCAAATCATCTTCAAAAAAACGCCTACCCTCACGCTTTTGTGCGATAATGATCCCCAGTACCACAGTGGCATCGTGGTCGATGTCGAGCATCCGCTGAATGCCCCGCCATTGCTGTTCCTCTGATGCGGAAAAATGGGCTCCCAAACAGGATTTTTTGCCCAATTGAACAATGGTACGGTCGATTTCAAGGAGCAGGTCAGGCATAGGATGAAAGTGAAAAGTGGAAAACCAAGTGCTGGTGGCAGCCACTACATGCTTGGTGGTTTAAGTACGAGTAAAAGATGAACAAGTTAGCAATGAAATATGCTTAAAAGTTCCTCATTGCCCCCTCAAAACAAAGAAAAATTCGTAGAATTACCCGATGAAGCATGCACCCTACGTATTGGCGCTCGACGCCGGCACCAGCAGTTCCAGAGCACTTTTGTTTGACGCGCACGGGCAGGCCGTGGCCACAGCCCAAAGCGAATTCACCCAGTACTTTCCCCGCGAGGGATGGGTAGAACACGATCCCGAGGAGATTTGGACAACGCAACTTCAAGCACTCATGTCCGTTATGGATGGTGTGAACCCCCATGACGTGGCCGCCGTGGGCATCACCAACCAGCGAGAAACCACGGTGGTTTGGGAGCGCGCTACAGGCAGACCTGTTTACCCAGCCATTGTGTGGCAAGACAAACGCACCGCGGGCGATTGCGCCGAAATGGACCGCCACCACAGCCAACTCTTCCGCCAACGCACCGGCCTGCTCCTTGATCCCTATTTTTCAGGAACAAAACTCGCCTGGATTCTTCGGCAGCACCCCGATCACCACGCGCGTGCCCAAAGTGGCGAGTTGCTGTTTGGAACCATCGACACCTGGCTGATTTGGAAACTCACCGGTGGCGCCGTTCACGCTACTGATGCCAGCAATGCTAGCCGAACCCTGATGTTTGACATCCACCGTGGCCAGTGGGACACCGAGCTACTTGGCATTTTGGGCATTCCCCTGGCGATGCTGCCCGAAGTATGCGATTCCAGCGCGATCATCGGTCATACCTTGCCTGAATACACCGGTCGAAGCATCCCCATTGCCGGTGTGGCGGGCGACCAGCAGGCGGCCCTGTTCGGACAATTGTGCACCGCACCCGGGATGGTCAAAAACACCTACGGTACGGGATGCTTTTGCATGATGAATACGGGTACCGAAGCGCATACGTCGACCCACCGCTTGCTCACCACCGTGGCATGGCGCATGCAAGGCATCACGACTTATGCTTTGGAGGGTGGCGTCTTTGTGGCCGGCGCCCTCATTCAATGGCTGCGTGACCAAATGGGACTGATCCAAACCGCGCCAGAAATAGAGGAGCTCGCGCTGAGTGTGGCTGACAACGGTGGAATCACCTTTATTCCAGCCCTTTCAGGCCTTGGTGCGCCCTATTGGCGGCCCGACGCCACAGGAGCCATCATGGGCATCACCCGAGGAACGCAAGCCGGACATATTGCACGGGCTGCTTTAGAGGCCATCGCCCTGAGCAGTGCAGCGCTTATCGAGGCCATGCAGGTCGATAGCCACATGAAAATACCCCTGCTGAAGGTCGATGGAGGCGCGAGCCGCAACAACCTCCTCATGCAGCTGCAGGCCGACATGCTCGATACCCCCGTTGCCCGTCCCACCCAAACCGAAACCACCGCCATGGGTGCTGCCTTCCTGGCGGGATTGGCTACAGGGGTTTGGGGCAGTACCGAGGATTTGCAAAAACTGAAGCGCGACGACCACATATTTTATCCCCGAGCAGCCGAACTCAGCGGCCGGGCACAAATCAGGAGGCAGTGGGATCAAAACATGAGGCGCATACTATAAATGAAGCGCGAAGAACAGCTCCAAAGGGCCATTCAGAGGGCAGAGCCATGGGATGTGCTGGTGGTGGGTGGTGGCGCCACCGGATTGGGTATTGCTGTTGATGCCGCATCGCGGGGTTTGGCCACCCTCTTGCTGGAGCGACACGATTTCGCCAAAGGCACCTCTTCGCGCAGCACGAAGTTGGTCCACGGTGGCGTGCGTTACCTGCAAAATGGGGATGTGCGCTTGGTGTTGGAGGCCCTCAGGGAGCGGGGCATTATGCGCCGAAATGCGCCACATCTGGTTCGGGAATGCAGTTTTGTGATCCCGACCTACGATTGGTGGGAAAGCCCATTCTATGGGGTGGGACTCAAAATCTATGACCTGATGGCGGGGAAGATGGGATTCGGTCCAACGCGCCTGTTGGGTCGCGCCGAAACACAAAGGCTGATTCCCAATGTACGAACTTCCGGGCTCCGGGGTGGGGTTATGTTCTCCGACGGTCAGTTCGACGATGCCCGGATGGCTATAGCGCTCGCCCGAACGGCGGTCGACCACGGCGCATGTGTGTTGAATTATGTGGGGGTGACGGGCTTCATAAAAGATGAAGGTACAGTGGCTGGCGTTACGGCCTCAGACGCCCTTAGCCTCCAGGAACATCAATTTGCAGCCCGTGTGGTGATCAATGCCACTGGGGTGTTCGCCTCCGACTTGATGAAGCGCGATGAGCCCATGCCCCAGATTAAAATAAGTCCCGCTCAAGGCACGCATTTAGTCTTGGACGCCTCATTTCTGAGCGGAAAGCACGCTATTTTGGTGCCGCACACCTCCGATGGACGGGTTTTGTTTGCCGTGCCCTGGCAAGGAAAAGTGGTGGT
>CAIVQI010000341.1 GCA_903908015.1 uncultured Bacteroidota bacterium | reverse complement strand
GATTGGGCTGATACAAAACAACCGTTGATGTAATTGAATATGGAAATCATGGCAGGTTTATTTGGACTGAATTCATTATAAACACCCAGTTCTTCCGCCATCAACGGGCAAGTTAACGCCGTTGATGTAGCCTGCTGTTGGTCCGGCCAGGAATGCAATCGCTGCCGCGATCTCCTCAGGCCGGCCAAAACGACCTGCAGGTATTTCTCCAAGCATGTCTTGCTCCACCTCCTCCATGGTGCGACCGTCTCGGATGGCCTTACCACGGATGATTTGCCCAAGGCGTTCAGTTTTGGTGGCCCCTGGAAGGACATTATTGACCGTGATGCCAAAGGGTGCCACTTCAACCGACAGGGTTTTGGCCCATGAGGCCACCGATGCACGGACGGTATTGCTTACGCCTAGTCCGTGCAATGGCTGTTTGACCGAAGTCGAGATAACATTGATGATCCGTCCGTACCCTGCATGTCGCATCCCAGGAATCAAACATTGACTCAATTCGTGCGATGCCAACAGATGCTGGGTAAAGGCGGCCATAAAAGCATCTGACTGCGCGCCTTGGATGGGGCCGGGTGGTGGCCCACCACTGTTATTGACCAGAATGTGTATGGATCCATGTTTCTCCACCCAACGACCAACGCTTTGTGCCAGGGAAGAATAATCAACGGCATCGCCCACGATCACATCGTGTTCATTGGGATACACTTCTTGAAGCTGCTGCATTGCCTGCAGCAAATCGGCTTCGTGACGGGCCATCAAAACCACCCTGCAACCATGGGCGGCCAATGCTTGGGCGGCAGCGAGACCAATGCCCCGACTGGCGCCACAAACCAAAGCTGTTTTGCCCTTTAATTCATCATTTTTAAACACCATCGGATATGAGTTTATTGTGACCTGATGGCAACCGACGATCAGGCTGTGTGTTCTTTTGATTTTTGTTGAACCACAAACACACCTCGGTTAGCCCACAATCGGTGCATTTCGGTGTTCGCGCTAGACAAACATAGCGACCATGAAGGATCAGCCAATGATGTGCTGTAGCCACAACCTCGGTTGGAAGGTGCCGCATCAATTGTTTCTCTGCCTCAAGGGGCGTTCTCGCCTTTTTGGTGAGACCAATTCGTGCGGAAACACGAAACACATGGGTATCGACGGCCATCGCGGGCTGATCAAACACCACGCTCACCACCACATTCGCTGTTTTTCGTCCAACACCTGGGAGCTTAACCAATTCTTCTATCGTTGAAGGAATATGGCCATTGTATTGATCAACAAGCATCCTTGCTGACGCCACCAAATGCCTGGCTTTGCTGTTGGGATAGGAGATGCTTTTAATCAGGCCGAATACCTCATCGACTGAGGCCGATGCCAACTCAAAAACAGTGGGGTATTGTTGAAAAAGTGCAGGAGTGGTGAGGTTCACCCGCTTATCCGTGCATTGGGCAGAAAGCATCACAGCCACAAGCAACTCGTAGGGGTTGGCGTAATTGAGTTCTGTAGCTGCTTTAGGTGCATGCTGCCGAAAAAAATCGATGGTCTTTTTATAACGCGCTACGGTAGTCATGGGAAAGGCTACGAATATACCGCTAACAATCCTGAAGTTTGTTCTGTTTCACAATCATCAACACAGCGCGACTTTATTGCGCCGCATGATTTCATATATTCTTAATTTTGCGGCGAATTTTCGCAACATTGTTTCCTGTGAAATCCTGTCAAAAACGAATTTCTATCTAAAACCGAACCTTTAAACCCAAACATTGACCCTATGTCGACCCAAGAATCCTCTACGCTGATCCCCGCGGCTGAAAACCCGTTCGACTCCATGATGTCGCGCTTCGATGAAGCAGCACGCATTTTGAACCTCAGCGAAGGCCTGTATAATGTCCTGAAATCGCCCGCTAAGCAGGTGATTGTTTCCCTTCCTGTGAGTATGGACAATGGGAGTATTCAGGTATTCGAAGGCTACCGCGTGGTGCACAACATCAATCTTGGTCCGGCCAAAGGGG
>CAIVQI010000340.1 GCA_903908015.1 uncultured Bacteroidota bacterium | reverse complement strand
TGATGCTGTGTTCCCCGAACTTATGGGTATGGCCCGCATAAAGCAGCAATCGGTCGCGTCCGAACGAATACCGCAAATCGGCTCTTGTTGTGTGTTCGTTATCGCGATGACGATTATCGCTGTAGGATATAGATGATTTCAGAACCCACCCCTCAACCGTATTGAATATATCGCCTCTGAAAAGTCCACTCAGTAAGCCGCGCAATTCCCATTGCTGGGGGTATAGCCCATCTTCTGTTCGCTTACCCAGCCGATATTCGTGTCCCGTAAACACTTGATGCCACCGAAATCGAGGCAACTCTTTGAGGCTATCTCGTTGCCATTTGTCATATTGTATTTCGTAGAGCGAATCCGCGATTTTGTAAGCCGTAACCTCTTCAACTTCAAGAGGCAACAACCTCATTTGCGCCCACAATGAATCTGGACTCCTCGACGCATTACTGTCTATTTTGTAGGTGTAGTCGCGCCCCGTTATGCCCTCTTCCTCCGAATCTACCGAACCTGACTTCGCTGTATCATTGAGTTGTTGTATGATTTTTCTCACCGCTCTTTGGGTTTGGCGGTTGGCCTTCCCCCCTACCGATTCATCCCGTTTTTTATCCTCAATGCGCTTGCCGTCACCCGTTATACGCTGAAAAACCAAGGTATCTACCTGCAGGCGGTATTGGCGCAGCGATGTCACATATCGCATGTCGCCTGTTACCCCCAAAAATGTGGCCTTTAATTTGATTTCCTGGGTTGATGGCATCCACCAACCCTGCACAGGCTGGTATTGTTGGTTGACCGAATAGCTGATGCCATTGTCGTCGGTAAAGCTCAAATTGGTTGCGTAGATTCCCATGTTGGGCTCTCGTAGGTATAGATCGCCTTTGAAGTGGAAGGGCAATTTCGACCGGGGCTCTACTTCGATTCGGTGTATGACTTGTTCACCTTGACGACTCTCGCCCCGGTAACGGAATCGGTAGTGCGTGAATGAATTGGGTGCCAAAGGCGATATGATTTCCCCATTTCGAGGCCTATATAAATTGAATTGGGTGTATCTAATTTGGTTTTCGGTTCCGGGTGGCAGGCTTGAGCGCAAAGAGCGGACTTGCTCAGTGAACGCTGCAGGTGCCTTGTAGCGCAGATCGCTTAAGGATTCCAGCACATAAGTCGTCCCGACCTTAAAATTCTCTTTTTCTATCGCCTTGCGCATCAAATATGGCGCCGAAATAATTCGGAATGTGCCTTTCACATAGCTCTGAGCGGTGTAGGACTGCAGGGCTTGGATGTGAAGTGGCGCATGACGAATGGCACGACGCATGAGTGCGTAGGCCGGATCCTCCGCTCCTGCCTTCACCTTTACTTCTTGCAGATTGAAGACCTGGGGCTTCAATACAAATTGGGTTTGCAGGCCCTGCATCCCGATGTAAATGGAGGCAATCTTGGGTTCATAGCCTAAAAAGTGGATCTGAATGCGGTATGTGCCTGTGTCGAGTTCCACTTCAAACCGGCCTTGTTCGTTGCTCATAGTGCCCACAGAACCGGGCGAAAGTTGCAAACTAGCGAAGGGCAATGGCCTGCCCCCAGCATCTGTGATTTGTCCACTTAATCGAGCTTTTACGAACGGCAATGCAGTACTGCGAACGTCAGGAGCCTTCTGGTAGGGTGCCTGAACAGGCTGGGTGGACTGAACAGGCTGGGTGGACTGAACAAGCTGGGTGGACTGAACAAGCTGGGTGGACTGAACAAGCTGGGTGGACTGAACAGGCTGTGAAAAACTCTGACTGGCATTAAATATTATTTCTATTACGGTAATAATATATAATATAATGCAGTATTTTCCCTTATGCATCAATTTATGGGCCCTTTGGTCTTTGAAAGGCATGAGGGAGTACACGAAGTGGCGATGGATTCGGGGGTTACAACCAACAAATATCGGTACTTTGAGGGCACGCGGATTCGTCTTATCATTGTGTTCGCATGATACCCGATGAAACAGCAACTAAGAATGAATTACTTCTTATTCCCATTCATTGTACTGATGTCGACCCAATTGCAAGCGCAGTCTACTGCAAGCTCCCCCAATCCCCTATACTTAGGTAGTGTTCGTCCACTTGGCTGGATGGAAGAACACATGCAGCGCGACCTCGATCAACTTGTTGGTCGCCTCCCCGACCGTGCGCCTGATTTGTTTTCGGAGGACATCTACCACAGCGAACGCCTACACCGCAACAGTCGATCGCGTAATTTGGGCAACCTCAAAGAGGGCGACGTTGACGGTGAGGAACAGTACAAATGGTGGAATAGCGAAACGCAGTCGAACACATGGGATGCCATCATTCGCCATGCACATTTGCTCCAAGATACAAGCACTTTGGCACGGGTGACTGCCTATGTTGAAGAAAAGCGAATGAGTCAGGACACCGACGGTTACATGGGCATTTATACACCTGAAACCCGCTATAATTTTCAGGGCGAAAATGGCGAGTTATGGGCCAAAACCACACTCTGGCGTGGGCTAATCGCACATTATGAAGCCACAGGAGATCAGAAAGTGTTGGAGATGATTATCGCGTCTGTCGAAAATCTCATGTTGAACTACCCCCTTTATGCCTCGAGTCCTTTCAGGAGTGGGCATGGATTTAATGCCGGGGTTTCGCACGGACTCACTTGTACAGACGTTCTCGATCGCCTGCACCTGCTCACAGGCGACCCACGCTATCTGGAATACGCGGCCTTTCTCTACGATGATTATTCGTCGACCCACCAATCGGAGTGTGATGCGCAGTTGCCCAATATTTTAAAGAGCGATTACAAACACCGCTCGCATGGTGTGCACACATATGAACAGCTCCGGCCTTTGGTGGTGGCCCGTTATGCCCGACCGGATCGACCCGAGCTCGCCCAAGCACTCAAGATTTATTGTGCCCGCGTCCGTTCGTCGCTTACCCCATCGGGTGGTCCGATTGGCGATGAATGGGTTGGGGAACGAACGCCCGATGCCACCCAGACCGGGTACGAGTATTGTTCGATCCATGAATTGGTCGACTCCTATGCTTTACTGCTCCAAAAATCGGGCGACCCGATTTGGGCCGATGCCCTTGAACATGTCTTTTTCAATGCAGCACAGGGGGCAAGACACCCTGAGCACGCGGCCCTTGCCTATTTGAAGACCGATAATTCATACTCTATGTTGGGAACGCGAAACGGATTTGTGGAGCCCAATCGCAAACAAACACGCTATAAATACTCTGCAGTGCACCAGGATGTGGCTGTATGTTGCGCACCCAACGCCGGGCGTATCGCCCCCAGCTACATAGCCAATGCCTGGATGCGTACGGGTCGCGACACCCTTACTGCCTACCTATTGGGCCCCACTCAACTGCAAACAGACATGCATGGAATCCCGGTGCACATTCGAAACGAAACCGAATACCCGTTCGACCCCACCCTTCTGCGGCTCACAGTGACGACCAATCGTCCGGTTTCTTTTGGCATTCGGGTACGGATTCCGGAATGGGCCACTGAAGTTGAATCTCCATCAACCTACACCAAAAGGGATGGTTTTATGATATTTCACAAGAATTGGACGGGACAGGAGGAAATAGTCATCCGGTTCAAAGCAATGCCCAAGGTTCTCGCTGATCAAAAGGGTGATGCATACTTCCAATACGGAGCGCTTCTGTATGCCCTCCCGATTGAAGGGCGTGAAATACTGGGGAAAGAGTATCCCGGA
>CAIVQI010000339.1 GCA_903908015.1 uncultured Bacteroidota bacterium | reverse complement strand
GTACACCGTTGAAGAGGGCGTAGCCCAGATCATGCTCAACCGTCCCGATGTATTCAACGCGTTCAATAACGAAATGAGCTATGAACTCCAGGATGCGCTCAAACAAACGGCCCGCAACAAGGATGTTCGCGTTTTGGTGCTGACTGGCGCCGGCAAAGCCTTTTGCTCGGGCCAGGACCTCAAGGCGATATCCGGAGGGACGGAAAAACGAGATTTATCTGAGTCGCTCCACCTGCGATACAACCCAATCATTCGCGCCCTACGGAATCTTCCGGTTCCCGTGATTGGCCGGGTAAATGGGGTAGCCGCGGGCGCTGGTTGTTCGTTGGCATTGGCCTGCGACCTGGTTGTGGCAGTAGACACCGCCGTTTTCATAGAAGTTTTTGTGAATGTAGGCCTTGTCTTGGATTCGGGCTCGTCTTATTTCCTGCCCCGTTTGGTGGGTTCGGCCCGAGCTTTCGAAATGAGCACCATGGGGAAGCGCATTTCCGCATCTGAAGCAGCCTCATGGGGCATGATCAATCGTTCAGTTCCGGCAGAAGACCTCGACACTGCAGTAGCGGCCTACACAGATTACTACCGACAAGCCCCAACCAAGGCCATTGCGCTGATGAAGAAAATGCTGAACAAGAGTTTTCACTCCAACCTGGACACCATGCTCGAGTATGAAGCCCAATGCCAGAAAATCGCAGGAAGCAGTGCCGACTATTCCGAGGGCGTAATGGCCTTCAACGAAAAACGCAAGCCCGTCTTTACGGGGAGGTAAACGTACTCACCCAATTTAATTGAACAAGCTTTTTAACAGACTTTACACTGCAGCATCGGGCGGTCGTTAAGGAATCCTTGGAGTCGATCGCCCCGATGCACCGGACCGACTCCTGCAGGGGTGCCCGTAAATATCAAATCCCCCATTTTGAGGGTGAAATAGCGCGACACAAAGCTGATGATCTGTTCAAAAGAAAAAAGCAACTGGCCAGTATCGCCTTCCTGACGCGTTTCCCCATTCACTTCAAGCCGCAGCGACAAAATCCCGGGCCATTGCACCGCCTCCGGGGTTTGCCAGTCACCCAAAATTGCGGAGCCGTCAAATCCTTTGGCCAACTCCCAGGGAAGACCCCGGCCCTTCAAATCAGACTGAAGTGTTCGGGCGGTAAAATCGATGCCCAGTCCAATGCGGTCGATGTAGGTTGCGGCAAATCGCTCTGCTATGTGTTTTCCATTTCGGCCAATACGCAATACGATTTCCAGTTCATGGTGAACATCCCCCAAATGATCGGGAAGAAAAAAGGGCTTTCCGTCACGTATAAGCGCGCTTTCTGGCTTCATAAACACAACTGGCTCTCCAGGCACGTCGTTGTTCAGTTCGCGGGCGTGTTCCGCATAATTGCGACCAATACAAATTATTTTCACGGCCGTAAAAATAAGCCCTATTCTCATTAAATCGATGGAATAAGGCGCCAGCGCCAGCCCACATAAATCATGCGCTCGATGGCCGGGCCCCACACGAGAGAAGCGTCGAAAAAAGGAGAAAAGGGATGCTGGGCAGAAACAATAATATCGGTTTGGCGGAAATCGGTGAGGTTTTCAATGCCAAGGTAAAACGACGAGCGATCATAATTTTTGGTGACTTGAAAAAATCCCACGGCATACACAGGCGAATGCGAACGCATGCGCAAAGAATCAGGGTTACTTACAGTAGAAGGCAGGCGCTTACTTCCATACGTATGTAGGGTAAAATCAAAATCCCAGCGACTTTTGGTTTTCCAGGAAACATTCATCAGACCTCTACTACGGGGCACGAGGGGCCGACTTAACCGCCCCCCCCGGTAATCGGTTTGTACATCCTGCACTCGGTATGCCAACCTCATTTCCATCCTTTTACGGGGCTGCACCTCCACTTCAAGCTGTGCGCTTCGGCTGTATGATGCCCCGTTGAGTGAATAAAGATGCAATTCCGTAGGAGATTGATCGTAATCGGCCACAACCTGTCCTGTAAACCATGTTTGCTGTATGTCTATCGACACCCTGGCCGACCGATAACGAAAGCGAAAATCATGGTTGCCATGGAGGCCCAAATGCCAGGCCCGTTCTGATTCGAGTCCCCAGGCGCCCCGATCACTCTGTCGGTCGATGATGAGTCGTCGGCCGCTCACCAAGCCGCCCTGTTGCTCGGCCAATACCGAGGCTACACGAAATCCCCTACCAGCAGAAAAACGCAACTGATCGGTGGTTGAAACGTCCCACTTCCAATTCAAGCGCGGACACCATTGCCCACCATATAAGTTGTGCTGGTCGTAGCGCAGCCCTATGACCCAAAGGTGTTTTCCACGCTCCAAGCTGAGCTCGGTAAAAATTCCGGGAACACGCTCATGACGCATAAAATCGAGGCGCGACGAGTCGGGGCGCGAAGGGGAGGCGGTCGAATG
>CAIVQI010000338.1 GCA_903908015.1 uncultured Bacteroidota bacterium | reverse complement strand
CCTTGCCATTGCTCGGAGGATTGAAAATCGATGCGCTCCAACAACTCATGCAGCATGATGCCGGTTTGTGTGCCGCTCCTCAAATGCTGGAAAATGAACCGATCATAATCGGATAAGGCTGTTAGTTCGTCTCTTTTTGTTGGCCATGGCGCTTCAGTCTTTTTGCTCAACCCAGAATAACTCAGTTTGCGCCAGTTCAGATCGGGCAAATCGATATGGGGGGGCAGGGGTGCCAGATCCTGCATCATGGGCTCGATTGACTCGGCCATTTGCGGGTTGCCGGAAACGCGAGGTTTACTGTCCTCAGCTGACCTTCTGTCTTGTGTTTTTTTGGCTCCAGAGGCATTTGCACGTACATTAAACCGGAATTCTGGGGCGTTTGGCTTGAAATACGTCCACGGGCAAGCCGCCTGACCCTCCTGATGACCTACAGGCTCTTCCCCGCCAGCTTCTGCAACCAGCGCCTCAGCCCCAAATCCCACCCATTCAAAATGCCTCGCCCGCCCAAATGCTTCGTAGGCTTCCAAAAGATGCCCCTGCGCCGTCGAGGCCGACTGAACTGAAGATTTTGTTTTTGAGGGTGGCTGAGGTTTAGAACGGGTGAACACAAAAGCCTGATAACGGGCTCGGGTGATGGCCACATACAACAAGCGCATATTCTCTTCCTGGGCCTGCTTGCGTGCCAATTCAACTGGCTTATAACCCCCAATATACTGCTCCCTAATAGCCTTTTTCTCACTGATAAAGTCGACCGTACCTAGGCCCAATGCCGAAGCCCCGCCCAACACAAAATCGGCTCTGTCCGCTGCGTCGACCTCCTGCACCCCATCGGTTTGTTCAGACGATCTGTGATCCAAGGGCAAAACCGGTATGCGAAATCGGTATGTCTTGAATTGATCGGTCGATTCCAAATCCAAATAGGGGGCAATGACGAGGTCATACTCCAAACCCTTGCAGCTGTGCAGGGTCACAATTTTGACGGCCGACTCATCGCTCTCGATGCGCTGCAAGTACTTGTTTTCCTCAGAGCGCTCGCCTTCCATGCCTCGCTTCATCCAGAATAAGAGTTCCTCGGGCGACAGTTTCTTCTCGGTTTCCGCTTCATGTAAAACCTCCATCAACTGGAACACATTGGCCACCGAACGTTCAGAATGTGATAACATCCCACCTAAATATTGAGAAACCAGGCCACTGCGAGACACAAACTCATGCAAACAAGCATAAATACCGCGCTCTTTCCAAAGCGCTTGATACGAACGGAATTCGTCGAGCAGCGCATCGAATGCCAACCCATCCAAATCCGACCAGAAATGACCACCGGGGGCGGTGAGGAGGGCCCGACGAATATCGCCGGGCGTCATCCGCCAAACTCCGAGCAGTATATAATAGACATCCAATGCCTCGGCTGATTCCAAAATACGGGCATCACCCACCACCACCGATGGAATAGACCTACGCGCAAGCCGCTCCTTGATTCTGCGGCCTTCCCGATTGGTGCGTACCAAAATACCGATTTGACCCGCCTCTACCCGCTTACGTTCATGGGTACCAAACCACATATACCCTTCTTCATCGCTGTCGGGCCGGCGCAACAATTCCACTACCAAGGCCACTGTGCGTTGCACTATGTCGGGCGCATCCTTGCACCATAAAATCCTTAAAGGGTCAACCTCCTTGCCAGCGTAGCGCAAACCACCCACCGATTTGGGCTGTTCTGGTGCTTGGACAGGCTTATATATCATTTTTTCGTGATGAAATAAATTGAACGTACCTTCCTCAAGTGTTGGCTGGAAGTATTCATTCATCGCGGCGATGTAGCGTGCGGTCGACCTATAATTCTT
>CAIVQI010000337.1 GCA_903908015.1 uncultured Bacteroidota bacterium | reverse complement strand
GGTTGGCCAGGGTCAATGCCCCAAAAAGTCTGTTGCTTGTGGCGGGCAAGCAAACAGCTGGAAGGGGTCAAAGAGGCCATTCATGGGAAAGTGATGCGGGTCTAAACTTGCTGTGTACTTGGCTCATCGAAGGGGATGGCCAGCCATCCTCCTCGGCAATTTTTATGAATATGGCAGTGGCCTGCGCCTTGTGCGACACAGGTCATCATTGGATTGGGGAACGATCGAAAATCAAATGGCCAAACGATCTTTGGTGCTTGCCCAAAAATTCAGACCCACTCTTCTCAAGAACCGAACAAGAAAATGATGTCAAGGATGAGGGTAAGAGAAAAAACGTATCACCCGAGTACATTGAAAATCGCATTCCTGACCGAGGAGGAAAGTGGGGCGGGATCCTCATCGAAAACCAAATGACAGGTCAGGTATGTCGACAATCAGCCATTGGGTTCGGTCTCAACATCAACCAAACCCATTTCGGGCATCACTTACCCCATGCGACATCCCTCATGGCCCAAACATCGTACGAAGTTGACCACGTAGATGTCCTGGCCACCGCCATCCAAAAGATACAATTTTGGTTAAGAAAAATCAAAAGCAATGAAACGGACTATATCGTTGAGGGCTATATGAACCGCCTCTGGGGCTACGGAAAATATTGCGATTTTTTGAAAGAGGGTAAAAAAATCAGGGCTCGAATTGATGGAATCGACCCCAAAACGGGGGCATTGATGCTCTTCGACGGGCGTCAAATGTTGCAAGGAATACATCCGGTATGGCGTCATGATCTGTCCAGTTTAGCATGGGAGACCTCAAAACACGCTGACCGCTCCGCGGCGAGCAATCCAAACCATGAATAAAATGCCATTGAATCATTTACCTAAAGAGCGTCGGTGGCCCATTCAAAGCGAGAGTGGAACCGAGGACTTCAAATACCTGGCTCCTTGCGATGCATTGGTCATGGATGCCGGCAACACACGAATAAAAGCGGGGTGGTTTGCTGGCCCTCAATTAATTGAAGTGTGGCACACCCCAGCAATTGAACTTGGTCAGTGTGCGCTTCCAGTTTGGCCGATGCAGGCGGTGCTGTGCTCGGTAGGCTATCCTGAAGACCAACTAAAGCATTGGCTTACCCAAAAAGGGGTGTCAGCGGTTCGGGTTATTCATCCGGAGGACCCATTGCCCTTTGTTACAAAATACACAAATCCAGCAAGCTTGGGAAGTGATCGCAAGATGTTGGTGCATGGCGCAAATGTATTGTACCCAGGGATTCCGAGATTGGTGGTTTCGATGGGTACGTGTATCACCTATGATTGGATTGGCACCGATCAGGTGCATATGGGAGGGTTTATTAGTCCCGGCCTGCCCATGCGCTGGACGTCGATGCACCAGCATACCGGTAGATTGCCCCTGGTATCACCACCCGATTTATCGCAAGATGCAAAGGTTCCTGCGACAGACACGGAAGCCGCCCTTCAATGGGGTGTTGTGCAAGGGGTGCGTCATGAAATCCACGGCTTTTGGTCCGTTTTCATACATCAAAACGAGTCCAATTCGAAAGCTCAACTCATTCTCACTGGGGGAGATGCACATTTTTTTGAAATAAGCCCAGAAGAGAGGATATTTGCCACGCCGCATTTAGCGTTAATTGGTTTGCATGCCATGTTGTAGTTTGGGTACGGTTTTCATTATTTAAATAGAACAACAATCAAAAGCTATCCATTCATTCAGTGTTTTTTTATGGCCACGGCTTCCTTGGTCGGGTTCTGTTGTTGCTTCATGCCACACCAAACAAGGGGTCAGGCACTTAATTTGGGGTCACCTTATTCTTTATATGGACCTGGTGATCTGCAGCTGCCCAGCCTGGCCCAACAAAAGGCGGTTGGTTCCGCACTCACAGCTTGGTTCGATTCGACCTCATTGAATGTGTACAACCCGGCCGGATTATCTGGTGTACGCTTAACGAGTCTCGAAATGGGCAGCATTGGTTACTTCGCCCGGCTGAGTGATGGTGAACGTGAATTGGACCGATCCAACCTCAACTTTTCTTATTTACTCGTGGGCTTCCCCGTTACCCGACGTTGGTCCACCGCGTTTGGATTTATGCCATACTCTTTCGTCAATTACCAGGTTGTGCAACAAGTCGACTCAGGCTTTGCACAGTGGCGTGAAGAATTCAGGGGAAAAGGCGGCCTCAACCAAGTTTTGTGGGTGCATGGTTTTTCTATAGGGAAAAATTGGCACGCTGGGCTCTCCACCCGATGGGTTTTTGGGAGCAAAGGACAAGAGCGGCTACAAGTCTACCCTTTTCAGGATAGTTTGTTTCGATACAACCTGCGCATGACAGAACAAGCGCGAATATCTGATGTTCAGTTCACGGCTGGACTTCAATACCGACGCGTCTTTGATGCCAATAAAACGGCGACTGGCACTGGCCGGCCCCCATCAGGGCGCGACCAAACCATTGGCTTTAGGTTTATTCATGCAGGCCTGTCGGTCGACCTACCCGCCTCTTTCAACGTGCAACAGACGGTGGTGGCCGATCGATTCACCTACCAAGGAAACAACTTGATTGTCCGCGACACCCTGCAAAACACAAGCAGAGAAGGGGTAATCATGACTATTCCGATGGGATGGTCGGCTGGATTCCATTGGGGCATCAACCGACGCTGGCAGTGGATGGGTGATGGTGGACAAACTACATGGAGTAGGTTCAGGTATGCCGAAGCGTCGGATTCGCTGAATAATTCCTGGTTTGTGCGGAGCGGATTCCAGTTCACACCAGCATGGGACCGATTTAAAGGAGATAGTCGACTCAAAACAATCCGCTACCGAATGGGTTTGCGGTTCCAAAAAGGGCCAGTAGCCATCATGGGCGAATCCATCGATGAATTTGGCCTGAGTCTGGGGATGGGAATCCCTGTGCGCCGAATCCTATCTCAGCCCATGCTGCATGCATCCCTCGAATTGGCCCAAAGAGGCACGCTCAACCAAGGCTTGGTTCGGGAACAAATGATTCGTCTCAGTTTGGGTCTTACCCTCAACGATACTTGGTTCATTAAGCGTAGGTACGATTGAATATATCCGAAAAATTGGATATTTGCGGCCGAATCGCTCAATCAACTAAAGTTTGGCGGGAAATTTGCTCAAAACAACATAGACCATACAGCGTTAACTTAATGATTCATCAACAATCTATTTCTAAAGCTACCATGAAAACGTCACGCACACTGTTATTCCTGTTCATTTTCACGCTCGGATTATCTTCTTCTTGGGCCCAGACCAACCCATGTGCTCAGAAGTTTGGAGCGGACAGCGTCAAGGCCATCCAAAGCATCTCGGTCTATCGCGAGTTTTTTAAACAAAAAAATTATGCATCTGCTGTAGAATCTTGGATGTACGTCTTCGACAAAGCACCTTGTGCGCGTGAACAAACACACATTGATGGGGTCATCATGTACAAAGCCTTTTTGGCTGAGAATCCATCCGCTGCCCGTAAAGAGCAACTGATCGACACCATTTTTAAAATATATGATGCACGTATTTTGGCCTTTCCCAAATCTGCAGCCTCCACAACAGCAAGAAAGGGCGTTGACTTATTGGCTCTCCGTCCGGAGCCTAATGCAGCGGTTTTAAATACTTTCAAAAAAGTATTGGATTTGGGTGGAAATGAGGTGGAATCATACGTTTTAACCAACTACTTCAAAACTGTCCTGAAAGAGGTTGCCGCAGGTAAGTTTGATAAATCAGTGGCGGTGGACGTCTACAACCAGCTCAACCAAATTGCGGACTATAACATTTTGAATTCAAAGGATAGTACGGGTAAGGAGGCAGAGAAGTTTTCACAGGCCAAGCAAGTGCTTGATGCCGATTTAGCAGGAAATTTAGTGAAAGATTGTCAAGACATCATTCAGAATTTCGGTTCTCGATATGAAGCCAATCCTGGCGACAAAAAGTTACGCGATTTGGTTTATGGAATGTTGGTTGGTAAGGGATGTACCCAAGAGCCGATATTTCTTAAGGTGGCTGAAAGCCGGTTAGAGGACACTGGTGAAGAGCGATTGGCCTTGTTGTTGGCGCGTATGTATAAGCAGAAAGAACAGATGGAGAAGGCGATGGGCTATTATCAGAAAGCTGTTGCTGCTGCACAAAGCGACTCATCAAAAGCCCAATACGCTTATGAGATGGCCGCGATTTACAGCGACCAGGATCAACACATCAAGGCACGGCAGATGGCCCAGGAGGCCATAAAATACAGGTCAAATTGGGGGAAGCCCTATATCTTCATCGGCGACTTGTATGCATCGAGCGCTGGAAGGTGCGGTGAAGGAATCGCTTCTCAATCTGTATATTGGGCTGCAGTGGACAAATATAAAAAGGCACGTGAGCTGGATCCGTCGTGTGGTGAGGAGGCTACCCAGAGAATCAACAAATACACCGGCTATTTTCCAGATAAGGAAGCTTTGTTCTTTCAGAGCATTTCCCCTGGAAGCAGCTATTCTGTGGGATGCTGGATCAATGAAGGCACAACAGTAAGGGCCCGGAATTGAGTTTTGGGTGTTCTGTGAAGGTTTGAGGTTACGGATAATACCCCCAGTGCTTTGTATCGGAGCGCTTTGGCTAGCGGCATTGTCGTGTACCAAAAAAGACCGACAAGTACCCAAAACACCAGAGGTTGGGGTTGAAATTGCCCGCGATGTGGAATTAATTTTTTCGGATTCTGGACGGGTACAGGTCGTGCTTCAGGCACCCATGGTAGTTCGTCGACAGGGAAATAATCCCGTGGTGGAAATGACTCGGGGCATCAAGGCCACCTTTTATGACCAAAATGGCCGGATCAATAGCCACCTTACCGCCCGCGAGGCTTACCGATTTCCGCGTAAAAGATTGATGCAGGCACGTGGAAATGTAGTGGTGACCAACAGCGAGGGGGAATACGCTCTTTACCGAACGATTGCAGTGGGAAGAACAAAAAGGACGCATCAGCAGCGATGCCTACGTACGGATTGTTCGCCCAGATGAGGTTTTATATGGGGATGGACTAGAATCCGACGATCGTTTTGAAAATTACAGAATCCTAAACACGCGTGGGTCATTCAAAATGCAGCCATAGGGGCGTTTGGCATAGAATGTTGAACGCTTACGTATTTTTGCAGAAATGGATCTGACTATCATTGTTTTGGCCTTAGCTTTTTCAGCCTTTTTCTCAGGCATGGAAATTGCCTACTTTTCCGCCAATCGATTTAGGATTGAGTTAAAAAACAAACAAGGCCAGCTGGGGGGGCGGATCATGTCGGCTTTCGTACACCGACCGGCTGAATTTCTGGGGCTTATATTGGTTGGAAATAATTTTGCATTGGTTGTTTATGGTTCAGTGATGTCTGACTTGCTTCAAGAGCCGGTTCGAGTATGGTTGGGTGCCACATACGCCACCCCTTCTCTTGAGTTACTCGCGCAGAGCGTTTTGTCGACCCTGGTCGTTTTGATCTTTGGCGAGTTTTTGCCAAAAAGTTTGTTCTCCATGGCAGCCGACCGCCTGCTGTTGTCGCTCGCTGTGCCTATTCAGGCCTGCTATTTTCTTTTTTACCCCCTTGTGAAGGGCGTAGTTTGGATTAGTCGCGCGTTGCTTGGCCTTTTTGGTTTGAGTAAGGATGATGAACGTTTGATTTTTGGAAAACAGGATTTAGACCATTTATTGCAGGATAAATCGGGCCATGCTGAAGGAAGCGTGGGAGAAAGTGCGGCGGAACTGGAGTATCTCCAGAATGCCCTTTCGTTTACAGAAGTCAAAGTGCGAACCTGTATGGTGCCGCGTACAGAATTGGTCGCCGTTTCGATCACGGAGTCGCCTGATGGCTTGCGTAATTTGTTTGCAGAATCGGAGCATTCGAAGATTTTGGTTTATGAAGGCACCATCGATCACATCACGGGCTACGTTCATTTTCAATCTATGTTGGGTGTTGCCCATGATATCGCTTCTGTTACACTTCCAATTCCCATTGTGCCAGAAACCAAGCCAGCAATGGAATTATTGCGTGAGTTCAATGTTCATCGAAAGAGTATCGCTTTGGTTGTGGATGAATTCGGAGTAACGAGCGGCATCGTAACGGTGGAAGATCTGATTGAAGAAATATTTGGTGAAATCGAAGATGAACATGATTCTGAAGACCTCGTTGAACAGTTGGTGGGGGAGGGTGAATACCTTTTTTCGGCTCGTTTGGAGGTAGATTACCTCAATGAACAATATGCGCTTAATCTTCCAGTGGGTGACTACACCACACTAGGTGGGCTTATTCTGGAGCAGGATCCAGACATCCCGGAGGAGAATCAAGAAATTGAGCTCCCAGGTTACCGGTGTATTGTCATCAAAGTTAACCGGACCCGGATCGATTTGGTTCGGTTGATTCGGCTCGAAGCAGAATAGGAAAAGCGCTCGATTGGTAATCCCGCTATGTTTCTTGTTTTTTGTCGTAATTCCCTTATTTTTGCACACTTTTTAATATTTTTAGAATGTCAATTATAACGCAGATTAGAAACAAGGCCGGTTTGATGGTCATTTTGATTGGTTTGGCCTTGGTTTCGTTCTTATTGATGGATGTTTTCTCACAAAACAGCTTATTCAATCAAAACAATTCCAATGTTATTGGAGAAATTGATGGGGAGGAAGTGACCGCACCGATGTTTGAGGCGCGTGTAGCGGAGGCGGTTGACAATTACAAAGCCAACTCTAAAACCGATAAAGTCGATGAGGCGACGCTATCATCGCTGCGCGACCAGGTTTGGAATGAGATGGTGCGTGAGCGAATCATGAAAAACGCCACATCGGAATTGGGGCTAGCCGTATCCCGTGAAGAATTGTTTGATATGGTGCAGGGGTCGCAGATTCACCCTACAGTAAAACAAGCGTTTACTGATCCCAATACAGGTAATTTCGACCGTAGTCAGGTTCTAAAATTTCTTCGGGATATCGACCAACAGCCTGAGGAGATGCAAAACAAATGGAACGCATTTGAAAAATATTTGGTTTCTGATCGTGAAAATGAAAAATACAATACCCTCATCACCAAAGGCTTGTATGTCACAAATTTCGCGGCACAGTCCTACATGAAGCAGGTATTTGAAACAGCGACCGGTCGGTTCTTACGCGTCGATTACACGACAATCGCCGACAGCAGCATTGAAGCACCTGAGGCAGATCTGCGTAAGTGGTACCAGGAACACGCTTGGGAGTTTAGGAGTAAGGAAGAGCAAAGAAATTTGGATTATGTGGTTTTTGAAGTGAAGCCATCGGCAGAGGATCGCGATGCCTTGCTCAAGAAAATGAATGAAATTCGTCAATCTTGGTTATCTTCAGATGATGACTCTATGTTTGTTGTGATGAATTCTGAACAGCCAGGAGACGATCGTTACTATGCTCAGACCGACTTGACCGATGAAACCCGTAATAAGTTGTTTGGCGATACCATCGGTGCATTAAGTGAGGTTTATCAGGATGGGAATATGTTCAAGCTGACCCGTTTGGCGAAAAGAATGGTGCGCCCAGATTCTGTTAAGGCGCGACACATTTTGGTGAAGGTGAAGGAAACGGAAACGGAGGAAGCGGCAAAGAAGCGCGCAGATAGTTTGATGCAATTGGTAAAAAATGGAGGGAATTTTGCCGCATTGGCGCAAGCCAATAGTGAGGATCCAGGATCCGGGATGAACGGTGGAGATTTAGGCTTTTTTGCAGAGGGCGCCATGGTTAAACCATTCAATGATGCTTGTTTTGAAGGGAAAAAAGGCGATCAAGTATTGGTTAAATCAGATTTTGGTTTTCACATCATTGAAATTACGGATCAAAAGGGTGGTCGAACCATGGCACAGTTCGCCACCGTTTCTTATGAGTTAAGTGCTGGAACGGAGACCTATAGAATGGCCTATGATTCAGCATCAGCCTTTGTGTCAAGGATAAAGGACCAGGACAGCTTTGAGCAAGAGGCTAAAAAATCTGGAATTGAAAAGCGGACCGCAGAGGGCCTTAAAACAACCGATCGTGGCTTAGCGGGATTGGAAAACACACGTGAGGTTGTACGTTGGGCCTTTCGTTCCGAGGATGGTGCAGTGAGCCCCGTCTTCGAATCGCAACAGCAGTTTGTTGTCGCTATTCTGACCGTGAGTATACCTAAGGGGATCAAACCTTTTGAGGCCGTGAAGAGCGTGGTAGAAAATAGGTATAAACGTGATAAAAAAGCGGAGCAAATTTCGGCTAAACTAGAGGAAATCCGTAAAAAAGAGGGCAACAGTGTGGAGCGCATAGCCATTGGTATGGGAACGGTAGCCCAAACTTTTGCATCAGTGAATTTTGGTTCTGGTTTTCTCAATAATATTGGAATGGAACCAAAGGTGTCGGGATTCATTTTTGGAAGCAAGAAAAAAATATTAAGCAAGCCTATACATGGCAACAATGGCGTATTTGTTGTGGTGGTTGATTCTCTCACACCCATGCCCAAAGAGGCAGAGCAAGGACCAACGCATGGGAATTTGCGCAATCAGTTGAAGTCGCGTGTGGCTGGAGAAGGGCTGTCAGCGCGCAAAGAACTAATCTCCATCAAGGACGAGCGGCATCTTTTTTATTAGACACAATGAACCAACGGCGGTATTTCTGCGTTGGTATTCTTTTGTGATATGAGTCTCACCAACCGGGTTGCAGCTAGCGGTTTGCTAGTGATTGATCCACAAAAGTGGATTGAAGTACAGGTTTGTGCTGTTTTTGATGTAGCACTGGGTTTGGAACGTGGAATGTTGCTAAGGGAGAAGGAATTTCGGGGGTTTTTGATGAACACTGATTGGTCGGCCTTCTCCAATCAGGATGTAGCCCTTTTTTGTAGTACTCCGGCACTGTTGCCGGCATGGACTTATCTATTGGTGGGTCGATATTTAGTGGATGTTTGTGCTCGCCCGTTTTTGGGGACAGAACATGAATTGCGGATGCAATTAGCTATAAGCCAAATTAGGTCCGAAGAGTTTTCAGCTTATCGTGGTCAGCGTATCGTATTGAAAGGTTGTGGTGGGGAGCATTCGGGCCGTTTGACTCTTGCCCTTTTGGAGCGACTACAACCTATTGCCCGTTCGATAATGTTTGGTGAGCCTTGTTCTACCGTTCCCATTTATAAAAAGGGTGCATGAGTGAGTTTTTTCATAACAAGCGTTTGAAGCAAGGATTTTTGCTTGTGGTCCTGCTGGGTCTGTTGTTTAAGTTAACCACGTCTAGCCGTAATTCGGAAGAAGCCCGTTTGTTGGACGAGTTCTGGAGTCGGTATTCTGTTCATGCCGTGCCCATCCCAGATGACATGGAATTCGCAGGCGAGAAGGTGCCTTTGGAGGATTTAGAAGTTCGGGAACGGGTCGACCGGGAGTTGCTGGTCAATACATACTTCCAATCCGCAACCGTACTCAGCATGAAACGGTCTGCCAGGTGGTTTCCGGTGATCGAGCCCATTTTAAAGCAGCATGGGGTACCAGACGACTTCAAGTATTTGGCAGTCATTGAAAGTGGACTGGCCAATGTGGTGAGTCCGTCACAGGCGGCTGGATTTTGGCAGTTTATTGGGTCGACAGGGGAGGCCTACGGACTCAAAATCGAAGAAGGGATCGACGAACGCTATGATCCAATTCGTTCAACCCACGCAGCGTGCAGATTTTTGTTGGATGCCAAACAAGAATTTGGCACCTGGGCAATGGCCGCCGCGGCCTATAATATGGGAACAAACGGCCTTCGCAAACAAGTGCAACAGCAAGGACTAAACCAGTATTATGAACTTTGGTTGAATCAAGAGACCAGTCGGTATATGCCGCGATTGATCGCCACCAAATACATCTTCGAGCACCCAAGGAGTTATGGATATCGATTATCGGCGGCCCAGAAATATGGGCCATTATCGAATCGAACCATCAAAATCGACACTGCTGTGAAAGATGTAGCTGCGTGGGCACGTTCGATGGGGCATAGTTATAAGTTGCTTCGGGCCCATAATCCATGGATTCGTTCTTTTTCATTACCTGCACCTTCAGCGGGTCAACCGTACATTGTTAGAATTCCAGAGGCTGGGGGTGCATTGGACCTTCCAGAATTATCGGATCTCGGCGAGATGGGCTCGATGGTCAACACAGGAAGCCCATCAGAGTCCGAATTTTCCTCTGCCCAAACGGGTAGGGCTGTACCGACAGCCACCAAAGCAGAATATGCTACGGCAACTCAAGCCAAGAAACGCCATATTGTGCGACACACGGTTACAGCAAAACAGAAAATTGAGGATGTAGCGCGGATTTTCGGCGTTT